>NZ_AP021871.1 GCF_026001925.1 Vibrio gangliei
TTTTTTCTCCACTACCCGACTATCGGTTTTATTGATTAAGAGTAATTAAAATATTATGGGTGGTCAATAAAAATGACAGTGATGCAAGAAAATAGATGCGCGTTAAAAAAATTACAGCGTTGGAAAAAAATGGATTGAAAATGGATGAATTGTGCGCTAGTTTAATTTTAAGCAAAAAAAAGGGACAGGTTGGCAGACCTGTCCCGACTGCTTATCAAGAACAAACTAGAGGGTTCGAAAATGACAACAGCAATGCGTACTATACAACAGACAGGAACATCTTTAAAAGAAAGCATGTCACCAATTCACTTAATTGATGCGTCTATTAGAAGTGGTAATATGCGAGGATTCAAATTTAGTGGTTCTGGCCGAGATTTAAAAACAATGCTTAGCGAGCTGACTTGCTACCTCGATACCCAACGAAATCGACAGACGCAATAAAGCAATAATGACGTAGACAGGTCGCAGAAATGCGGCCTGTTTTAGTATTGAACTTAATTAAATGAATTTGATAAAAACAAAAGGATTCCTAACATGAAAGCTAATTTGGTAATTCAACATCTAATTACGGGTATTTTTGAGGACTTAGAAAAGGCAACGATCTCCACCAGCCTTGGAAAAAGAAAAATTCCAGCTACATCGTTTAAGCGTGTATCTCGCAGCAACAAAAGCGCTGAAATCTTTAAGCATATTGTCAACTTGGCCGAGTTTGATGACCAAACATTCGAAGCTGAAGCACGAGAATCAATTGATAAAGCACTCCAAGATAAAGTGTTCACCTTTCCATTGAGCGGGATCACCGAAGAAGCCCTCTATCTGAATGTACGTAGAGCATTTTCGTCTGTATTTGAAATAAACAAGCAAATAGAGTTTGATCTGTTCGATTCGCTATATCGCATCAACATGTGGAAAGCCTTAGAGTCAGTAAACCAAGAAATCTATTTTAACTTTAATGGTCACTTTGAAATGTTAACAAGCAGCCACAAGCTTTCTGGCCTTTTGGACTGCAACACAGACAAAGAGGAATTACTGGGGCTTGATAAGGGTGCATTCATTAACACGAGCTTTAATAGAGAAAAGAATGTAGGTATTCCCGTTAGTTTGTATAGCTTAGAGAACAGCGAAAACTTGGTCTTTATGATTAACAATGAAGATCAGAATGATATATTTGACAGTGATGGTCACACACTGAATGAGACTTTAATCAACACTTTGAAAGGCGGCTTAAAGTACAAAGCCATTCAAAGCATGGACAATTTGAAAGTATGGGTTGTGGTTGGGCATAACAAATTGGTGCCAAGAAACCGAACGCAGCAATACATACCTTTTTGCCAGATGTTCTCATTAGAAGTACCTGAAAATATCTCGGACATAGCGCTGAGTAATTTAAAGGAAGTACCGGCAGCAGCACCAATCAATGCAATATTTTCTAGCTTTTCGTTTTTCAGAAAAAGCATGAAGTTAAAGCTCAGCAAAGCATTGAATGAAGTTATTGCAGAGGGACACAAAACTGAAGTATGAGATTAAACATTATTACCGTGGTAATAATGGCGAACCATAATCAGCATTATTACCGTGGTAATAATGGCGAATCATAACCAGCATTATTACCGTGGTAATAATTGACAATCTAGGCGCACTTAAAGGAAAACTTAGTGAAAAAATACATCAAAGCTCTATTGATTGCATTCTTGGCATTACCATTTATATCTCATGCGGGTAGCTTGGATGAGATCTATAAAAAGTATGACTCTAAGATGTTTACACTTCAGGCACCAAATGAAAAGCACAAGATTGTTGTCTTATTTGATTTAGAGTGTCCGTACTGTCAAAAACTGATGACTGAAACTGCGCCCACTTTAGTTAAAAATGGGATCACAATTTCATTTTATCCATACCCTAAAAATGGAATGGATTCACAAGGAGCAAACTACTTAGTAAGTTCATGGCAGTGGCAGAACCCATTCGCAAAGGCATTTTTCCCCAAAGAAAACATTCCCAACAAGGTAGTTCGAAAATTCACACATGAAGATTTAAGTGAAATGTATAACTACATCAATTCCGAGTTAGGTGGAGTGACAGGAACACCAACAACATTGCTCGATAATGGTAAGTTTATTCAGGGTGCGTACAAGCCAGATGAATTGTTAAAGTATTACTACAATTAACCTCAAAATCCCGCCCAAAGCCGCCTGAAACAAGGGCGGCTTTTTTGATTAACCGCCTAAATTTAAGCTATCTACATATCCGAATTAATCTTGCCAGTAACGTATTAGTGTTGAGATTAGGATATTTATGAAACACAAAAATAAGAAAATTGGTTCTAATACCAAGTTGATTTTGGTGGGGTGTGTTCTCTCACAGCTTGCCGTTCTTTCCGGTTGCGCGTCAAGCGAGCCAGTAGTTGAACCTAAGAAAGTTGAAGTTAAAGACGAGTATTTAACTATCAATGAAGGGGAAACTATTACCGAGGCAACAGTTAAACTTGCTGGCAAATATAACCTTTCGATGGTTGATTGGTCACAACAAGCCAACGCGAACCTATCAAATGACAAAGTATTCTTTCCTTTAAAAATTAATGTTAGCCAGTTAAGCGCACAAGATGCGTTCGATATGCTTTACAAGCAAACCGTTTACATTACCGATATAGACACTAATTCAAAGATTGTTCACGTTCAGCCATTTCAGGTGTCTGCACCGAATGAAAGCACGACAATCATCTTGCCACCAAAACCAAAAAGCAAGAACGTGACTTTAAATCCAGATCATCCCGATGCAATTGATACAAGTAAAGACGCATTGAGCGGTAATAAGGTCAATAAAACTCAATCACAACTCGCTAGTACAAATACCAATTCTTCAAACCAAGCTGGTAGCACAGGTGTAAATGGTAGCAATGGTAATAACGCTAGTGATTCGAGCCTTATTGCCGGTACTAGCGGTACTTCTATCAATACCAATTCAAGTATTAAGTCAGCCGATACAGCTAAGACGGATAAGCCAATTGGCAATACTTCAGCCAATGGTAAAGCAGAAAGCAAAGTTGAAGACTCAAAAATGGCTAAATCAAAAGTGTACACAATCAATTCACGCCAAAGTTATGCAGATAACCTACGCAAAGGGTTAACTGAAGATGGCTATGCCATTTATTGGGGTGACATGGATGACTCAATGGCTGAAACAATAAACGAGAAGCCTGAAAACGCAGAAGATATTACCTCAAAAACAACCTTTGAGTTTGTTACAGAAAGCTTGAACCGTCTGAATAAGCAGCATTTCGATGAAGATGAAGAATTGAGCGTTGTAAATGATAAGAAGCTGTATGCCTTGGTTAATGACAAAAACAAATACGTTGTCTTCCATCAAAACGGCTTTGCTACCAACGCATCTGTGTTCAACGTTAAAAAAGGCACGCTATCAAAAAATGTATCTGCGTTAGCTAAACAGTTCGGATGGACGCTTGATGAATCTACTGGCTGGGTTGCCGATGAAGATTACATGATCACGGTTGATTATCCATTAATTAGCAAAAACAGCATTGCTGATGCGCTGAGCAAGCTTGTTTCTCGTTACCCACGTATTACCCCAAAACTTCTTGAGTCTAAACGCGAAGTTTACATCTTGAACAAATCACAATAAGGGAAGATTAATGAAGAAGTTTAATAAATGCGCTTTAGCCGTAGTCGTTAGTTCTTCTCTGCTTTTGTCAGGGTGTGGGGCTATGGCTTATAAGGAACAAAAAGAAAAAGCGAATGATATTGGTGGTCAAATTACAAAAATCACCAATGCACATAAAGACATGTATATCAGCGCCCCACCGGTTGATTTAACTCCAATCAAATTAAATAAGCCGAAAATCTGGGCTGATCGAATCCCTGTGAAAATTAATACCACAGAAGTAGGTTTAGATAATGTTTTACGTGATGTGGCCAGACGCGCTCATGTTTCAGTGTTCTATGGTCGCGAAACAAATAAAAACATTCCGGTAAAAATCAACGTTGATGGTTCTATTAGCGATTTAGCAAGAAATATTGAATCTCAAACGGACTATAAAGTTGATTTATCGTCCGAGGGCTCTATTAGCGTTCTTGCATGGGAAACAGAAACATACTCTTTGGCCAACCTTGTCGGTAAACACGACTTTATGATTGGTAAGCAAGCGGCTGCAGATCTTACCGATGGTGAAGATAGTGACTCTGAATCTTCTAGTGGCTCATTGTTCAACGCTGACCAAGATCAATACTCAAGCATTAAAGCTGACGATGCCAGCCCAATTGATGACACCGTTGATGCCATTGAAAGCATTATCGGTAGCGAAGAACTAAAAGCTGGTGCCGGTGTAAAAGCTAACAAAGCCTCTGGCTCTGTCACTGTTTCAGCAAGACCAAGGACAATTCGCAAAATCAATAAGTACGTTGAAAGCATGAACGCCATCTACGGCAAGCAAGTAAACATCAAGGTTCGCATTCTTACATTCCAAACAACCAAGAATAATTCATTTGGTATTGATTGGAATTTAGTACGAAAAACCACTGACGGAGCCTTGAACTTTGCTTCAACAGCAAATGGCGGTGTTGTTAATTCACTTGATAACTTGGGTGCATTTTCATACACCGCTTCAAGCGGAAAGTTTGATGGTACAAGCATTCTGATTAATGCACTGCAAGAGCAAGGTAATGTAGCTATTACAACTGAGCCATCTTTACTTGTGACAAATAACCGTGTTGGTGAGATCGAACGTTTACGCAAAGAAGCCTACATCAAAGATGTCACCATCCCGACAATCAGTAGTGATAGCGACAATGATTATGCAGAGGTATCTCAGGGCATCGTTTCTGAGGGGTTCTCAATGCGTATCCTGCCAAAAATTATTGATGACGAAGTGATCATGCAATTGTCAGCGACAGTTTCAAAGCTTGGTGATTTTGGTGTTGTTGATATGCCGAATGTTCAAATTAAAACACCGAATATTAGCGAAGAACGATTCAACCAATCAATCCGCGTACAAGACGGTAGAACTGTTGTGCTTTCGGGTTACAGCCAAGGAACAACATCATCCGGTGAAAAGCAGTCATTTGAAAATCCAGCTATGGGCGGTAATTCCGGTCGTGATCAAACTAGCCAAACCATTGTATTGCTAACACCAACCATCGTTAAGTAAGGCGGATGATATGAAAATCTTCCAAATTCAGAATGATAGTAAATCAGCTATACGAAAGGTTTTAAAAAAGCTTCCGGCATACGACTATGCCGGTCTTTGCAAGCTAGGTGAAACAACGTATATCGCGAGCACAACCGCTGACGAGCAATTGCGCGTAAATGCTATTGCCAATGAAGCTATCACAATGAGCAAAACATTCATTGCCATAGCTCCATCACACGGAGTCGAAAAGTACACCGAGAGCCAATTGGTAAGCGTTCTGTTTATAAGTGAAGGCAAAGTGGTTGATGCTCGTTCTGGTCGATTAAGTGTTGAATTAACAACCTACATCGCCCAGCAACTTGCCAATGGATACGACAATAAGATCGTCAAAAGCCCTGAGATAAATATCAAGAAAATATCAGATATTTATTCTCACTTTGGTTTGCAGTTAGAGGTGACTGATTTTAATCCGCCCGAACCAAAGCAAGACGACTTGTACTTTTATACCAAGCCTGTCCACGAACTTTTAAGCCAAAACCAAGAACGTTCAAAAGGATTACTCATTCTTGGATGTGTAATTCTGGCGTCAATGGCAGCAGCATTTTGGGGTTTCAAAACATTCATTCATCAAGACAACACGGTTACTTACGTGACTAAAGATGAACATGCTCAATATAGGAATGCGCTTAAAGATGCTCACGTTTCGGAGGAGTTTTTTCATGCAATGAAAGTTGCTGATAAATATTTCCATCGTGAGGGCTGGACTATGAAAGATATTAGCGTATCTCGTGCTGGCAAATACAAAGCAACAATTGCTCCATACATCGATAGCGCCCCACAAACACCATTTTTACTGTGGTCTAGGAATAACGCAGGTGATGACAAGCTAAAAATGGATGCCGGTGTGTTTGTTCTTGAGGGGGCATTTGAACGAAGCGATTACATCAAAGGCTTTAAGCGATGGATTGTTGATTTAGATCTGAACCTTTCACAGTTGAGAGATTTGAATCTTGCTGCCGGTGTAGAAAGTTTTGAGGTTTCCACAATAAAGCAAAACAAAAATTATCGTTCTGCATTGATTACGTTCAGCGGCCAATCAATGACTTTAAAAAAATTGAATGAGTTATATGAGGCATATAAACGAATCCCACTCATGTCTGTAAAGCTAGATATTACAGACAACAACGATGGATCTTTTAATGTGACTCAAACAATGGAACTTGTAGGTATTTAAGATGACTAGACGAAACAAAAACAACAAACAAAAAGCGGCTAAGCGTGAGATCCCAAATTCTCTTGCGTATTCCGTTGTAGCTGTAGCAGCGTGTGCCATTGTGTATTTTACTTTCTTTAATGACACAAGCATTTCAAACCCTTTCGCAAAGTCAGCGCCAAGATCAACACAAACCGCTCAAGCTGGTGGTTCTGGTCAAACGGTAATAAAGAAAGTTGAAGCTCCTGATGCTGCGAATGCACCACAACTGATGTTACCAAGTATCGATAGTCTAGGTATTTATCGCTCTGAGCAAATACACAGAAATTTGCTAATTGCCAACGAAAATCAAAAGGCTCAGCTTGAAGAAGCAAGACTCAAAACTGATACAGCATCATTCAAACGCCAGACTATTGCATCATCTTCAAACGATTCTGATTACGGGGTATCCAGTAGTACACCAGTACGTGTTGCCACTGAGCCACCAGCGGTAATCGAACCTGCTCAGCCAAGTAGCTACGAAAGTGGTGTAAGTCAAGATGGGCAAATTTCATTAATCTCAATCAGCAAAATTAACAATGAACTTGAGGCCATGATCACCTACAACGGTGAGGTTGTATCGCTAAATCTTCAGGGGATTGTGTATAGCTCATCAAAAGACATTCCAAGGATTGCAGTTACGCAGTTAGATGACCAATCACTATGCGTTAAGCAGAACTCAAAGAATCAATGCTTTAAGGTGTACTAATGACAACTGATTCAGAAACAAACCAAGTCAATGACAGGGCTGCAAGCAATATGGTTGATTCTGCAGACCATGAATTAGCTATCATTCAAGACTTACTCGATGGTAACTACGATGTACTCAAAGATGAGTCCATTTTAAACCTATGCAAGAAAGATGGTTCTTGCATATTGACCGAAAAGTTTGTGGTTTGTTGTACGGATATTACAAACCCATTTATTAATGATCTGATTCAAGCAGCGAATGAATACCAAAACAATTTAGACGCACCGAAGCAGGATGTAGTGGTCAGAATTGCTTCTCGCCAAGCAATAAAAGAGGTTCTATCAAAGTCTAATAATGATTTATTGAAAGACATATCCAATTCCGCAATCGACCTAAGTGACGAAGCAAATAAACAGGCTATCGGTGAGTTAGAGCAACTTTTATATGAAGTGCGCGAGAAGAAGGTGGCTGACGTTCACATCAAGGCCACAAGTGAATCTACGATTGTTTACGTTCGCACATCTGGTGGTGTCACTCGACATTATGACTCAGCGCGTGAGGCCGAATACGGTTTACGCTTGGGCGGGTTGATTTTTGGTACATACGCTTCTGAGGGCTCGAATGGTTCATTCTTGCCAACAGAGGCGAATGACACAACGTTCAGTTGGCTTATAGAAGGTAAAAGCTGCCGGTTCCGTGCGTCAACGGTTCCAATTAGAAATGGATGTAAGATCGTCATTCGTTCACTTGAACCGTTTTCGAATGAAGTACCAACACTTACTGATTTAGGTTTTTTGCCCGCTCAGATAAAAATGCTGATGCACACAATAAATCAGCCGTCTGGCTCTTTATTAATTACTGGTCAAACCGGTTCGGGTAAGACAACCACCCTAGCCTCTTTGGTTGATGCGATACCAGAAAATAAGAGTGTCCATACACTTGAAGATCCAATTGAGCTTATTTTGGAAAATGCTTCACAAACAGAAATCAACGTTTCTGGTGATGAAGATAACCTAGGTGTGAAGATTGGTTCGTTTGCTTATTTTGGTAGACGTTTACTTCGTCAAGATATTGATGTTGGTGTGTTTGGTGAGCTGCGTGATAAGCAGTCTGTCCAGGTCTTTTATCACCTAGCAACCACAGGTCACTTACTGTTAGGAACAATGCACGTCTCCAGCGCTACTGGTGTGCCAAACATGCTAATGAATACCTATGGTTTAAATCCATTGCAGGCCGCTGATAAAGACGCTTTCACATGTTTTATGCACCAAAAACTGCCCGATAAAGTTTGTCAGGCTTGTTGTCATTCGCATGATGAGCATAAGTCCATACTCAAAACCGAGCTCAAGGACGCTTTGGTGTCAGGGGTTGAAGCGAGAATATTCTCTGCTGAGACACGCTTAAATCGCTTGAACTACGCTGAAAGCATTTTCAAAGGTCAACTTGAAGGTTTGAGATATTCAAATGATAAAGGCTGTAATCAATGTGAGTTTACAGGCAAGTCAGGTAAAACCGTTTTAGCCGAAATACTGATGCTTGATGATAATGTTCGTCAGTTTATTGAAGATCAAAAGACAACTGAAATGGTTGCTTACCTAAAAAGCCAAGGCTTTCCTACTGTACGAGATCATGCTTTGCACTGTATCAAGCTTGGCATTATTGACATTCATGCTGCTGCAAGGGTTGTTGGTGAGCTCGATAACTCCAATGCCACATCATTCAACTACGGTGAACTAATCGATGAAATAAGCATTAACACTGCTGAGGTAGGTGCTTAATGAATATTGGGATTATCAGAGAGCATATAAAAAAGAAACTGTCTGAAATTAAAAAAAATAGGGTATTTAACCGTGAACAGCAATTAGAGCTTTTAGAAGACTTGATACTTGCTTTAAATGCCAAGCAGTCGCCACTTGAAGCCATGCGAAACTCACTAGAGTTCTGTACACCTAAAAACCGCACAGCGTACAGCGAAATCTATTCCGTTTTAAATCGCGGGGCTTCGTTGTCACGAGCGCTTGATGGATGGTTTGATCCAATGATTGTTCTATCCATTAAAGCTGGTGAAGGGAACAGAAGACAGATTCAAGCATTAGAAAACGCCAAAACAACACTGGAAAACCAATCTGGTGTGACTGGAAAAATTGTTAAAGCAAACGGGTATCCTTTGTTCCTTATCATTCTAGGAAATGTAATGAATGCCGTTGTGGCGCAACTTGTCATTGAACCAATGCTGGTGGACAAGCCAATTTTGAGCTTCCCTGTAATAACTCAAATCTCTTACAGTTTTGGCAAGTTCTTTATGTACAACTGGTACTTTTTGGTACTGGCTGTATTCTCGTTGATTTTTGTCATTCAAATCATACTGGCTACTTGGACTGCTGATGTACGATTCTCAAGGTTTGATAATTTCATCATCTTTAAACAATACCGGATATTAACAGCTTCTTCTTTCTTGCGCTCAATGGCTGTAATGCTCAAGTCTAAGCAGATACTCAAAACGGCATTAGACGCAGTTAAAGAATCAAGCGACCCCTATCTGGCCAACCATGCAAAAGAAATGCTTTATTCAATTTCAGATAAGACCGGTGTAGGTCAGGTTATGGATACAGGCTTGCTTTTGGATCAAGAAATCGCTCGTATTAAGTCAATCACATCTAAATCAAATGATGGAATTGATGAGCTTTTAGTCATGGTGGCGGAGCGTCACGAAAAAGTTCTGAACAAATCTTTAGACCGAATCGGTAAATATAGTGGCTACTTTGGATTGCTGGTGGTGGGGCTTCTAATCGTGCTGGCCTTTGCTGGACAAATGGCCGCGCAACTTGCTAATGCTGGAATGACCTTTTAACCGTCTAAATTATGAAAATTCATAGGTATAGATAGAATTTCCCTGTGCACATTTAATCACTTTTAATTTTATTAATGGAAATATTATGAAGAAATTTAAAGCTAACAAACAAGCAGGTTTCACTTTAATTGAACTTGTCATTGTTCTTGTCATTATGGGGGTATTGGGGGCTGCTATCGCTGCATTCCGAGGTGGTGCAGATTTTCAATCTCTCAAGAAGCAAACCAGTGATGGTATTTCGTTAATCGCTAGTGATGCACGAGCGAAAAAAGGTGCAGGTAACTACAACGTAATTACAGATATTAGCGTCCTATGTAACGATGGATATTTAACTGAAACTATGTGTGGTACTGGTAATGATGGTGTCGGCACAAACCCATTCGGTGGTGACTGGGTTGTTGCACCGTCTACAAACTTTGGGGCAGCTCACCTTAGCGTTGGTGTAACTGGTATTCCAGATGGCCGTTTTGCTGAGTTAGCTGACACTTTAGCTGGTCAATCGTACAAAGCTTGTCAATCTTCTACTGACTGCGCATCTATCACAGTGACCGAGCCTCAAGAGAATGGTGCTGGTGGCGAAATCTATATTGATATTTAACTTATGAAAAGAAACTCGACAGGGATGGCATTAATTGAGCTAATTATCGTTGTCGTGATCTTATCGGTGGTAGGGCTTGTCTCTACCACTTATTTTAACAAGATCGCCAACCCAACAGAATCAGCGAGTATAGCCAAATCCTATGTAAAAGACCTAGAGCTTGCAATTAAAGCTAAGACTGCGCAGCAGTGGCAAGATTGCGTGGACTTTCAGGATTTTACGTTTGAGCAATTGGCAAGTGAGAACTGGCTCATCAATCCAGAACAAATCTTTCCCACCAGCTTTGTCTTTGATGTTGAACGCGATAAGACCAACCGAAGAATCCCGAGAATGGTCACAATACAGTTAAGTTTTCAAGATAGAGCTGTAGCGAACACCGTTGCGCAATCAATTCCTCACTCTAAAGTTAGCACGAATGAATCTGACTCTATCGTTAGCATTGGAGTTCGCATTAGCCCATTTTCGCGGGGGATGCAGTACATGAATAATGAATACACACAATTACAGCTACCACCGCGCGTAGGTGATAAGTATTGTTTTGACCGCACAGCTTTCGATGGAAGTTAATATGAAAAAATCAAAAGGTTTTGCGCTATTAGAATTAATGATTGCATTGGTTATATTTGGTGTAGTCATGCAAGGTGTCTTTGCGTTTGCCAATAAAAAGCATTTCGATAATGACGTTAACTCTGCAATAGATAAGCTAGTTATGGAATTAACCATGATTCAGCAATACGAAGCTGAATCTCCTGAACCTTATGCAAGTGTAACAAGGTTCCCTGAAACACCTGCAGATTTGGTTGATAAAGGTTACGCCAATGAGTGTACCGCTACTGAGGTATCTGCGGGAAAATGCCAGTCCGTAGAAAAAACTTACTGGGGTGACTCAATCTCTTATAACCGAATAGATAAAGATGCAGCGAACGATATAGTAATGCACTTAACATTGTCATATCCATTAACAACGCTCCCAACAGAAGAAGCCAACAGGGTAGCCGGAATGTTTATGGGGCGTGTTCCATTCCTTACTTACGATAAACCATCAAAAACAATGACCGTTCGCGTAAACCGTTCCAGTGCAAGTGCAGCATTAGAAGGCTTTATTGATGCTGAGGGTAATAGGAAATTAGAAGATGATTGGGATGTTGGTGGTAATTACTCGATTGCCAATGCAAAGAACGTCACTGTGAGAACGCAGGACGGAAAGCAAATGAATTTGGCTGCAAGTGTGATTTCGAGTTTTCCTGTTGCCAATGGCACTAGCGTTCCAAAACCAAGTTGTCCAGCAGGTTTAAAGCCAGCAATTTCTACCAGTGTAAAATCTATTGCCGGTTACAATATGCGTGAATTAGGGGCAATAAATACCTATTACACAGAAACTTCGAGCGCATGGAAAGTGTACTTGCGGTATTATGCGGTTCGCCAGTCTGATGACGCATGGGTGCAACTTTCAAATGGTGAGATTAATGTGAATGTGTCTTGCATCACAAATTAAATCAATAAGAAAAACAAATGATTAAAAATCACAAATATAATACTTGTATTATTCCCTGTGTGAATTATAATACTTGTATGTTGTGAAAAAGGAATTAAATCATGAAAAAACTTACAACCTCCGTTACTCTTTTATCTGCGTTAGTTTCTGCTAATGTTTTTGCAGTTGATACCAGTTTGGTTTATCACAACGTAGACCGTGTTGATCAAGATAATATTGTTATTGCGAATAGTGATTCTTCTGCATACTGCACCGGTACGGTAATTGGCGGGAAGTGGGTTATCACTGCTGCTCACTGTAATCAAGGCTCGTCCGTTGATGGCGTGTATCAAACGTTGAGTGTAAAAAAATCTAATATTCCGACTGAATATACTGAGTACAAAGCTCAGACTGAAAACCCTGACTCAACCGGTTATAGCTCACCAATGCTTGATGTTGCCGTTTGGGAATTGGATGATGCACTAAAGCACTCTACATTCGCCCCAATTTCCAACGTTACATTGTCAGATAATGATTTACTTCGACTATATGGATTTGGTCAAACCAATCCAGAATTAAACTATATAGAACAACGTACATTGGCGAATTGGCACTACGGGAATTGGGATTTAGCTAATACCCCAAATGTCGAGGCTTGCACTATTGACGGTGCAACTCATGATGATGGCTATTGTGAAACGTTAGATCCAAATATGATGGTGACGTATGAAATAAATCAGGGGCGAATCATTGATGGGGACTCTGGCGCAGCATTATTTAAAGATGGCTACATGGTTGGCATCTTACACTCATTATCACCATACGGCTTACAAGATGCGGGGCACTCATATCACGCAGATAGCGGTACAACTGAGGGGGTCAATGTTAGTGACATTGTTAGCTCAGATGCTGACTTGGATTCAATGAACGGTAGCTATGCGAATCGCATGGATTATGCAGCCACGCAAAACTTTTTATTAGATAATATTAACGCATGGAACTACGCATCTTGGGTAAAAGTAAATAGCTCAAATGCTGTGACTGTTAAGATTCAATCGCTTCATAACTCAACAGTAAATTTATTAAACACGATTACCACGACTGGTGATGCTGATGTAGATACCAGCACTATTGCTTGTTTCTCTCCTGAACACGACAACAACACTGCCGAGCACCATAGTGCCGATAGTGTACAGCCCTTTGATGTGTGTTCGTTAAGTGTCACGAGTAATGGTGGTGAGGGTCAAATTCTATTAGGTGATAATCAAGTTATCCATGTGAATAAATGGGATGTAGATTCTGTTGATCCTGAAGAACCCGACAATGGCGGTGAAAGTTCAGGTGGCTCTAGCGGTGGTTCTCTTGGTGTGTTTGGTTTATTAGGCTTACTGGGATTAGGAATAGCTAGAAGAAGAAAATAAATATTCCACGAAAAGGGCGTGATTTATTCACGCCCTTTTTTATTACAAAAAATTCAACTTTAACCGCCTAAATGTGATTCCAGTCTCGAACTGTGCAACTTTTAATGTTCCATTTATAAAAACAGGAGAATGGAACGTGAAAACAAATAAATATTTGCTTGCTGTACTGATAGCTCTTTCCTCTGTCGGGGTTGTTAATGCTGCCGATGTAAGCACTATGCCTATCCAATCGAACAACCATACGAGCATTAGCGTTTCAAGTGATGCGAGTAATAGCAATTGGAGTAAATCACCCAAACCAACATCGACGGACACCTACCAGTGGAAATCGGTTTATTCAGGTTCGGCAAAAGATACAGTAGCTATAGGTAGCAATTCAAAATTTGTATCTGTCCAATTGGCTGGTAAGTCTGCAAAAACTTATGCGGTAGATCCAAGCTCAAGTAGCTATACGCTGGATACTTTTAGTTATAAGTCTTATACAAGCAATGGTAACATAGGAGGATGTGCGCAAGGGAGCTGTGGAGGGCTAACAGAAACAACAACCACAGTGATATTAAAGAAAGAAGGTAATTCGGTTTCGTCTTACACCACATCTGGCTCATACAGTTATAAATCACCAATGATTACAAAAGTTTTGGTGATGTAAATCAAATGAGGCGAGCTCAATCGCCTCATTCAATTGTTCAATTTGTTGAGAAAAATTAATGCGGTTACAATGAACAAATCTAAATTTACCTTCATGCCTCTTGCATTGTTTTTGGGGGCTGCAAATGCTGCTGACATAAGCAATATGACTGTTCAATCGAATAATCATTCGAGCGATATGCCATCAGGCTCTAAATGCGGTGATTATGTAATGTCCGGCAACAAAACAAGAGTTAATGTTTATTGTATGGGACAAAGCGTTCGAAATGGCTGCCCAAAGGGGTTCACTCATCGAAACTTCGGATATTTTGAAGCCGGTGGAGGCGAACGGAAATATGTTTGGTGTACGAAAAACTGAGATAACTTCTAATTGATTAATATCGACAGACATGTTCAGCGTTATTACCACGGTAATAACGCTGATTTGACCACCTAAAAATGATCATATTTTCACAGTGAATACAATGTAACCTCTCATAATAAATAGGGGCTACATAATGAAAAAATTCCTCTCTGTAATCATCGCAATTTGCGTTGGAAGTTCGGCCTATGCTGCCGATATTGAATCAATGCCAACACAAAGCAATAATCATACAAATATTAGTGTTTCTGCGAATACAAGCGAAAGCAACTGGAAGAAGTCACCAAAACCCACCAGTAAAAATAATGGCGGTGTATGGGGCACTAGCACTGCAAACAGTCAATCCGCTTCATTTCCATCAGGGGCAAAAGCCGTTTCAATTATCACGGCTTACTCTAAAAATGCAGATAATAGTTATGCTTCAAATTTGCAACCATACTCCCAAGCCTTTTCTGGCACCTTCGCAGTACCAACATCAGGAACAAAAACCTACACAGTAGGCACTATGAGATATGCGGTTTGCTCAGGTGGTGCTCATGGTGGTGCATCATGCACTCAAAAAAGTATCGATTGTAAGGTTTCCGTATCTTCAACACGAATAAATCTGATTGGTAATGCGAATACAGGTTTGAGCGGAACCAAGTATTGCTTCCCAAATATCAGGGTTGTGACTTATTACCGATAAGTTCCACTTCGGGTTAAACGTGGATAACCACCTAATTTTGCCCCGAATTCAATCTACAAATAACCTATCGCCATGTTTTATCACATGGCGATTTTTTTTATGAAAAGAACAGCAATATCGAGTGGTTTGCTTTTTCTTTTGCTATCGGCACCGGCATTAGCAATGAGCAGCAATAACTCAAAAGAACCTGACATTATCCGCGAGCGGATGGGGTTAGAAGTGATTGAGTCACAACTTGGCAAAATCATTGAGCACAGTGAAAGTTTAAAAACATACTCCGATCAGTCAGCTAACCGAAAATTTAATTACCAAGCCTTTGAGATTCAAATCAAGAATCTTCAAGACCAAATAACCGAGTACCTTGAGCACCCTCCATTGCCGCGAGGCGTTGATGCGCTTCAGGAGAAATAACTATGTCAAAGACTGTTGATGCTTGGAATGAAACTGTAGTTGGCCTTGCTAGCTCAGACACTATCGCAACAATCATCGGGCTTACATACTTTGGAGGAATGCTTTTGTTAGGAGCGTACTTATTTAGTGGCATGTTTGATTCATACAAGAAGAAAACTCTGACACAAAATGAGGCCATGTGGTACTTGATTCGCTACTTCACTTTATTGATTTTCACTACATATTATTTTTTATAAGGCATTAATAATGAAAGCAATTATTAACAAATCTCAATCAATCCTAAGAGGTGTCTGTATTGGACTTTATGCCTCTATATCAACAAGCTCGTTTGCTGCTGATTTGCCAACTATTGATATTCAAGGTGGTGGTTCAACTGACTACGTTGCAACTACAAAAAACATCATTTGGAGCCTATTAGCTTTGGGCGCAATGATTGTCGTTGCAAAACTATTCTTTTCTGCGGTCGATGGCGTATTAACAAAATTCAACGAATGGAAGCAAAAGCAAGCCACTATTGCTGAGCTTATTGGGATGGTGCTGTTAGCGGTTGGCCTATTAATGGGCGGTGTATTCTTACTAACGCAGCTAAGTGACTCACTAGGTTTAGATTTCTCATTCTAAGGGAAAGTTAAAGCATGGCAGATGAAGAACAAACCATTCAAGTGATTTTAGACAACCTAGATGAAGCGCCACCAATCTTAAAGGGATTAAGTGGTACGGAGTTTGGGTTGCTATGCGCATCAAGTGTAGGGGTATCGGCAATTATAGGGGCGTTAATCTTATTTTTTGTTAACCCAACCTACTCAATACTTGGGCTTGTTATTGGTAGTGGGGCGGGCTTCATCATTGCATGGAAATTAGCTGGCTATATCGGTGTAAAGAAGCAAGGAACTCCAAGCTATCTTTTTTGGGGGTTAATTATGAGGCACGTACAGACAAAAGGGATAAACCTTTTATTCACTCGCCTAAAAGTGAATTTCGGATTTATACCAACTCAAATCTGGGACAATTGCTCACATAAAGATGGTGAAAAATAACAATGACAAATTCAAACTCAAATAAAAAAGAGAAGTTCAATTTAAAGGATGTGTTTTCGTTTAGGTTTCGTTCGTTACCGAAGCGCTATTACAAAGCAGAAAAGGAAACAGAGGCACATATCTGGACTCTTAGAGGCGTGGGTTTAGGTTTATTTGTGATCATAATGGGCTGCCTATATGCGATAGGCCAAATGCCATCGCAAATCCCTTTGTACCAAACCCCAAACCTAGAAACCGGTTCAACGCGAAAAATTCAAGACGTACCGCCTTATGCCGTTTACAGCACGGCTTTGTATTTATGGCAGACGATAAATAAAGCAGACAACTTGGCTGTTGATTACCCGAAAAATATTACCCGCTACGGGAATTATATTGCACCTGAGTTCCAGAAGGTTTTATTGAAAAACTTCAATGCAGAGCGCGGGGAAAAAACCAACGTTGAACGCAGAGTTAATGAAAAAACAGGCACCACATGGACTGAAGATAACCGAATCATAAACCTAGGTAATAAAAAATGGGTTGTGTATTTGGATATAACCATCACGGAGCGATTGAATAGCCAAGTGATTAGAAACTCAAGTTTTCGCTACCCGATATTAGTTCAGCAAGTTGATTTCGATCCTGCAACTAACCCAACAGGTATGCAGTTAATTGGTTACTACGGCAATGTTGAGCGTCTATAAGGAAGAACAAATGAAACGATTGATTACCTTTCTCCTTATCGCATTGATGCCTTTTGTTGCCAATGCTACCACTGCCTATGAGTGGGATGGAAAGCCGATAAAAGTAATGCTCGAAGTCGGTAAAGAGCGCGTTATTCGCTTTACTGACAATATTCAATACCGGTTCCCTAAAGAGGCTGTAAATAGTGTCGAAATGTCCACTAGCGCAGGGATACTCTATATAACACCGAAAGCCGTTCTTGAAGATTTACCATTGGACGTCAAGTTGAACGAATCAGGTGAGATTATTCGAATTAGGCTCACAGCCGTGGCAGAGCCACAGGATTTGGATGAAGTTCGAATAACGCCTCCTATTGAAAAACAGAAAAAAACTGAATTTGCTCAAAGCGAATCGGTCATGGCACCAAATGGTGACTTTTCAAATCACAACGAAGGCGATCCGGTTGCATTGGTACGTTATGCGGCTATGCGTGATCTAATGCCTAAGCGACTTTGGAAAACCGTTCCGTCTATTGCGTCAGTACCGTACCCAAAAAACCTAAATATCGATCAATTGTTTTCAGGTCGAATGGCGGAGGTACTTAAATCCAAAATTACGGCTAGCTACAGAAGTGGAAATTTGGTTCTAACGTCAATTGTCGTTAAGAACGTGACGCCATATCCGGTAGCGATTGATTTCCGAGATATAACAATTGATACCGAATTTGTCTCAGTGCCAAAACCATACTACACGTTAGCAGCGAAAGACGATGTTGATCAGGGTGACTATGGCGTAATTTACATTATCACCAGAGGGGCATTCCTTCCTCACATGTTGAAAGTAGATCCGAACGCTTTACCTAAACCAAAAGACAATGAGAAAGGAGAAGCGTAAATGAATAGCACTCTTAAAATCGTCATTTTTGTCTTAGTTGTTGTGTTGGGTTTCATTTTATTTTCTTCTTCCGATGAACCTAAGCCAGTAAAGGTATCTATTGGGGCACCGGAAAGCACTACATCAACGAACGATACTCGCACAGACAACGAGCAACTAAACACCCTTGTTGCACTAATGGACGGCCAGAAAAACGAGATGAAATCGATGCAAAATGAGCTGGCCAAATTAAAGCAAGAAAAAAGCTCAAAGGCTCAGAAAGTCGATGATGAAGCCGTTGCAGATAAAGTGATCAGTAAATTAAAAGAAAGTGGCGAACTAAACATTGCAGGGAAAGTAGAAAAAGAGCTTTTAACCGTCAAAAACCAAATGAAAAATTTGATGGGTAAAGAACTCGATGACGATGGCTTAGATAGAAATGACTTTGGCATTAGCAATTCGAAACCAATTAGCTTAGGTGGTGGATCTCTGAGTGATGAACCTCAACTTGATAAGCCTATTAGTTCAAACAAACCTGTTAAAACCAGCTCATACCAACCACAAAAAGACTTCAATGGTTGGTACGTTGGTGATGACGTGTCGGTTAACACCAAAAGTGGAGAAGTGTCGATTGCACTAACCAAAGATGAAGTAATGAAACGAAACTTTGGTATCCATACACCGGCTAAAAAAGCCGAACAATTAGATGAAAACGGGCAGCCTGAAAAAGATCCCGTAATCCCATTTGCCACTATTCCGCAAGAGGCCACATTAACGGATGCCGTTACTATGTCAGCACTGTTAGGGCGCATACCAGTAGGCGGAAAGCTCGTTGACCCCTATGAATTTAAAGTATTAGTTGGCTCTGAAAACCTAGCGGCTAATGGCTTATATATTCCAAACATAGATCGAATTGTTATGCGCGGTGTAGCAAAAGGGGATTACACCGGTCAATGTGCCTCGGGTGATATTGTTGCCGCTACGTTCGTCTTTAAAGATGGTCGAATTAAGACAATCAATGCCGGAGATATGGGCGATGATAATAATGACTATGAATCTTCAGGTACGGTAACTAAAACTCGCCTAGGCTGGATTTCAACAAGAGGCGGTGTTCCTTGCCTTAGTGGTGAATATATCAGTGACGCACCCAAATTTATCGCTCTACAAGGTGGTTTAAGTGCGCTTGGTGCTGTTGCTGAGGGTTACGCAACGGCAGCTACATCTAACACAGGGACAGGAGAGGATCGCGAGTCTTATGTTAATGATGCGGGGCAATATGCAGCAGGCAAAGGCTTTTCTGAAATGACCTCAACTACAACCGATTGGATTAATGACATTAAAGAATCGGCATTTGGACTCGTATATTTGCCAACAAATCAGAATGTAGATATTCATATCACTAAAGAGTTGCGCATCGATTATCACGAGAAAGGGCGCAAGATTTCGTACTCATTCAATAATGGAAATGGTTATGTCAAAAGCAGTATTGATTAGTTTGCTAACTTTGGTTTTAGCAGCCTGTAGCGCCCCAAAAAGAGAGGAACCTGTATTTCCCGAGCCAGAAATGACCACTAAAGAGGTTTATGACGGCCAAGGGAAAAGTGATGCAGATTTTGCTCGCAGTGTGTTGCGCAGACCGACTACCGAAACCGAAAACAGCATAGATCCATACATGCTGCATAACACACCAAGAACGCATTATCTGATGCTAGACAATCCGACAATGTATTTGTTTGTAAATACACATATTTCGACCGAGTACCGGATTCCAATTCCAGCATACATAACCGAGTTTAAATTACTTGAGCGTGACGAATACGCCCTGCCAAGTGAAAGCAATTTAACAAACTGGGAAGCTAACAAATGATTGCATCAATAGCTGAAGCATTAGGCATAAAGAAACGAGAAGTCACTCAAAGTGATGTAGAAAAACTCTATGAACGCAGCCTACCAAGTTTTGTTGATTTACTGCCTTACTCTGGTTATGACGAAGACAGTGGTACTTTTATCCTAGAAGACGGCTTTAGTCGCGCTAAAGTGTTTACTGTTGAGCCACTACCGACTGAGGGGCGCAGCATTGCGACTCTTGTTAAATACCGTGAAAAAATGAAAGAGTTCATCGAAACCTTTGAAGAACAGTTCATTGATAATGGTCAGTGGGTAATTCAGCAATTTAGCTATGACGATCCTCGAATTGACAAATTAGCCGACCAAATTGCTGATTATTGTAAGCCTCATGCTGCTGGAACTGAGTTTACGAATCAATACATTGCGGAGATGCGTAGACACCTGAAAGGTATTAGCTCTAATACCGATGGTATTTTCTTTGATGATGAAGTAACGAACGCCCCTTGGGTTGGACGTTACCGAAGAATGAAGCTGGTGGTTTACAGACGTTGTAGTAATGGTGATCTGCGAAACAAACGATTCTGTCCTGCTCAAGAAATTAATCAGCTAGTAGACCGAGCCAAAAAGATTCTGGAGAACGGTGGTTACAAGCTCAAAGAAGATGACTCAAAAGAGTTCTTTTCATGGCTAGTGCGAATCTTTAATCCGAATCCAGACATGCAAGACAAAGAGGGCTTTTACCGCTTATATGAAAATATCATAGAGCGTGAAGCTTCAGGGGAGCTTCCGATTAAAGGAGCTCTTTGTGAAGCTTTAGTCGCTAATCCACCGCGTTCTGACGTAGAAGAAAATTGTTGGTATTTTGACGGTGTGCCAAGTCGTTTTATTCGGATAGCAGGAAGTCGCAGACCGCCTCGCATTGGCCAGCTAACCGGTGAGGTGAGTGAGGGAGAGGGTGAAAACCTAAAGTCTGAGTGTTCACTTGATAAATTACCGCCAAATTCCATATTGGCCTCAACAACGGTGATCTGCCCTCAGACCGAGTTTGAAGCGTTATTACAAAAGCAATCTAGTAAAGCTTATGGTGACGGCATGGCCGCAGATAGGAAACTAGAAGACTTAGAAAATGCTTCTAATGCTATGGGGCGTAATGACAAAATTGTTCGTAATTTTACCGGTGTTTATGTACGCGGGAAAAATGAAGATGACTTGCGTGTGGCGACAAACCAAGCGATAACGATTCTTCATAGTTGTGGCTTAAAACCACTACTTGAGCGAGAAGATGCCTATGGACTCAGAGCATACTTGCTTGCGCTACCAATGTTTTTTAATCCCAAGCATGACAAAAAATTCACCTATCACAAACCAACATGGGCACAGCATGTAGCGAACTTGAGTTACGCCTATGGACGCGATGAAGGAACTGGAAACCCAAACTTTGCTTGGTTTAATCGTGGTGGCTCACCCTTAACCGTAGATCCGTTAAATAAGAAAGATAGAGCATCAAATAGCTTTGGAGTTGTCTTAGGAGCCCCTGGCTCTGGTAAGTCAGCAACCTCTTGTGCGCTTGCTTCACAAATTATGGCTGTGCATAGACCAAAGATGTTTATTGTAGAAAAAGGTAACTCATTCGGGCTTACCGGTGATTACATGAAGCGTCATGGCCTAAACGTGAAGCGTTTGGTATTCACACCTAAGTCAGATACTACGCTGTCATTGTTTGCTGAAGCATCAAGCCTATTATCCAATGAAGATAATGACATTATCGATATGGTTAATAATGTGGGCGGCATGGAAACGATTTTCGACTCCAAGAAAGATTTAGAGGAGTTTGAAAGCGCACCTGATGAGGAGATTGAGCGTGACATAATTGGCGAGCTAGAAATGATTGCCTTACTTATGATCACCGGTGGCGAAAAAATTGAATACGAAATGTATAGACGTGCCGATCGTCAAATGCTGCGAAAAGCTATTATTTTGGCGGCTAAGATTGCTCATGAAGAAAAGTGTCCATGTTTACCTAGACACATCTTAGCAGCGCTTGAGCGAGTCGCTAGAGGCGAAGACTTTGGAGCTGATATAGATGAGGAAAAGCGCAAGAAAGCTCGTGAAATGGCTGGCGCACTGGGTCTATGGTGTGAAGAAGGTAGCTTTGCCAGTCGTGTTTTTAACAATGATGAGGGTAAACCGCTACCTGATGCCGATGTGGTCATAATTGATGTTGGAGCTTTTGCCGATGAAGGTAAAGAGGCAGAGCTTGCCGTTTTAATGACGGGTATTTTTCAATACGTAACTATGATTGCTGAACGCGATCAATATACGGGCAATGGAATTTCACTATTTATAGATGAGGCTCACTTACTGACCGTAAACCCATTGTTAGCGCCATACATTATTAAAATGGTGAAGATGTACCGTAAGTTAGGTGTTAGCCCTTGGTTTATTACACAGAACATTACCGATTTTCCTGATGAGTCTGAAAAGCTACTCACAATGATCGAATGGTATATCGTCATGCTTGCTTCACCTGATGAGGTGGAAAAAATATCGAAGTACAAATCCTTAACTGAAGATCAGAAAAGCATGATCGCCTCAAGCAAAAAAGGGGACAACAAGTTCACTGAGGGTGTTGTGCTAAGCAAAAAGGTTCAATCATTATTTCGGGCGGTTCCGCCATCAATATTCCTCACACTCAGTATGACTGAAAAAGAAGAAAAGGAGCAGCGATACAAGGTCATGTCCGAACTGAAATCCGAAGGTAAACCTTACACCGAATTAGATGCTGCAATAGAAATGGCAAGACGTTTGGATAAATTACGGAATATTGGCAATGCTTAATACAAAGCTAAATGAATTTAAAAATGCCATTAAAGCCGAATTAACAACCAATCGCCCTACAAGTGAAATTGTTTTGTTATTGGCTAAAGCATTAATAAAAAATTACAGCGGAAAGTCATTTGATGTTTCAACCGGTGTGTTGCACAAAATGAGCCGAGAAGAAATTGAATTACTGACGGATTTGGTTCAACTGAATCAGGATGAGATTAGTAATCACAAACAATTATATGATGACTGCGTGAAATTGGTGTTCTTGAAATCATAAGGCACCACCAAATTGGTTTGCGAGCGATGTCGCAAACCATGCGGTAAACTTGTTGGTAAAAGTAGTATGCCGAAGAAAAAATACACTAAATACGATAAAGAAACACTACAGGCAATATATGACACTCACGGCAGTATAGCCAATGTGTCTAGGGCTCTTGGTGTGACTTATCCAACCGCACATGCGTGGATGAGAAAGTTTGGCGTAAAGACTAAAAAGCTGGTTATAGGAAACCGCGTTTACCTATTACTGGATTGCAGTGTCGTCATGCACGCGAGTACATCCAATTAACACGTATCGAATTTTGCAAAACCGCAGGATTAAGCATTCCACCGGTACTTGAGTTTGAGTTGGGTAAATCGACCCCTCGAAAGAACACGGTTGAGAAAATAATGTCGGTGTTTTTGCGATATGGAATCGTTTTTTCTGAAGATGGAAGCTTTAAAAAGCTTTGATCTTAGGGGCGGGAACCTGTGTGAGTAGATTCATACTAAGTATTAAAGTGTCATACTATAAGAGGGCGTTCAGAATTCTGTGTCAGTTAATTTTGACTAAATATCTAAGACGTCATCCAAACGACCTTCAAAATGAATCGCCAGTTGAGACAATGTCATATTCCAGTTCTGGATTGGCATTGTCCATTTCTTAGATGCATTCAATATCCCAGCATACAACAGCTTAAGCAAGCTGTTTTCATTTGGAAAACCACCTTTAGTTTTGGTCAGCTTTCGAAACTGACGATGTACCGCCTCAATAGCATTGGTGGTATATATAGCTTTCCGAACATACTCTGGATATTTAAAGTAAACCGACAGGTTTACCCATTTATTACGCCATGAGCGTAATACTATTGGATATTGTTGGCCCCACTTAGCTTCTAATCGGTCTAACTCTATTTCAGCTGCTTCCTTAGTTACCGCTCGATAAACTGGTTTCAGATCTGCCATAAACTCTTTTTGGTGCTTAGATGCGACATATTTTATTGAGTTACGAATTTGATGGACGATGCACAACTGAACTTCAGTGTTTGGATAAATAGTGGCAATGGCTTCAGGGAAACCAACCAAGCCATCTACGCAACTGATTAAGATATCCTCAACCCCTCGATTATGTAAATCAGTTAAAACTGATAGCCAATAATTTGCGCCTTCAGACTCTGATAAGTATAGCCCGAGCAGTTCTTTTTTACCGTCGATATTCAAGCCTAAAATTGTGTATATCGCTTTACTGACATAGCGACCATCCTCTCTAATTTTATAGTGGATGGCATCAAGCCAAATGAACGGGTATATAGCGTCTAAAGGACGCTGTTGCCATTCTTTAAGCTCTGGTATTAAGCGGTCTGTGACAGCAGTAATTGTGGCCTCAGAGACGTCGATACCATACATATCTTCAACATGTCCTCGAATATCACGATAGCTCATTCCTAACGAGAACATAGAAAGGATTTTACGATCAATTTCATCAGTCAGCTTGGTTTGATTTTTCTTGATAAGTTGAGGTTCAAAAGAGCCTGAACGGTCGCGAGGAGTATCAAGTTCAAATGCTCCGACAGAAGACTTAACAGTCTTCTTAGAGGTTCCATTTTTACGATTTGGCTGGTCATCATTATCGATGTGTTGTGCAAGCTCAGCTTTTAAAGCAGCTTCCGTAATTTGCTTGATAAGAGGAGTTAAAAAGCCATCTTTGCCTGTTAAATCTTGTCCAGATTGAAGAGCTTTAATGGCTTGCTCTAGATCGAAATCATTATTCATGTGTCATTCCTTTTTTATCTATTTTAGGAGAAATGACACAGATTTCTAAACACTACCTACTATGGCGGCGTTCTCCAATCGGTACGCTGCCTTTTTTTGATTACGAATGTTATGGCTCTAAGAAAGTTCTGCCCCAAAGCAATTTAGATTGTTTACTCCACTCAAGTATCTGTTCCAAATAAGCCCTAATTTTTGTTATGTTTGGTTCATGGCAAGGATCATTGATTTTCCTTATTGTTTTCAATAAAGATTTTATTTAGTGGGCTTACAGTACCCGCAAAATGTTCGCCAATAACATGGGTATAGATTTGTGTCGTCGCTACATCTGAATGTCCTAATAGCTCTTGGACTGTACGAATATCTTGCCCCGAGCGCAGCAGTTCGGTAGCGAAGCTATGACGGAAGGTATGGCATGTTATTCGTTTATTAAAGATTTTAGCCTGTTGCACCGCTCGTTTGAGAGCCTTTCTTGGTGCAGAATCGTGTAAATGATGCCGACAAAGCTGATTAGTCAGTGGGTGCCGACAGATGCTTAAAGAAGGAAAGATAAACATCCAAGCAATTTGTTTAAAAGCGTTCGGGTACTTTTTACCAAGGGCGTGTGGAAGCGAGGGACCGATGCCTTGTTTGATATCTTCTTCTTGTATTTTTGACGCTTTCTGAATTTGCAATTGAAGAGAACCAATTAACGTTGGGCTAAGTAAAGTTACGCGATCTTTTTTCCCTTTCCCATCTCGCACGGTTAAAGATAGGTTTTGTAAATCAAGATCTTGAACTCTAATTCTCAAACACTCATTAACTCTAAGTCCAGAACCATACAACAGAGAAAAAATGATGTGATTAACACCAGAAAGGTGTGACAGTATCAGTTGGACTTCATTTGGCGTAAGTACGCTCGGAACCTTGCGCTGCTTTTTAGCATAAGTAAAACCTAGATCACCAAGCGGTCTTTGTAAAAACTGGTTGTAAAGGAACGCAATCGCATTAAGCGCGACTTTTTGAGTGTTGATAGCGACGTGTTGTTCATTAGCAAGATAAGACAGATAGGCTGTTACCTCAGTCGTTCCCATATCTTGAGGATGCTTTAGCTTATTAAAGCGAATGAAGTATTTTATCCAGTATATATAGGCCTTTTCTGTTTTGAGGCTATAGCCTCGCATTCGCATGTGTCTACGGATTTCTTCAATGAATTTGCTTGCCATTCCCCACCTCCCAAAACTGTTTTTTTATACAGTTTATTGGTGTTAGAAGGAGTTTGAGTATGAAAAATGGCTTGTTTTATCAGGAGTAGTGGCTCATTTTGTCGGTAGAGCAATTAGTAAGTCGTTGTTAATAGGTAAGTTGAAGCAAGAACTCCCCAAGATAACATGCCACGTAAAAAGTGATAACAGGCCGGCTCGTTTTTATGTGAAGGTAAAATAATAAAATTTATGTATATTCTTTATTTTTTAATGGTTTATGTTAGATTGATTGTAAGTTAGGTTGGAGGGAAAACGAGCCGGTCTGTTATTAAGAATGTTAAATTGCATTTTAGAACCTTATTCTTAAGGCTGGGAGTTACTTTGAGTTTATCCATCGTATTGAGAAGTAACTTCTTAACCTTAATTTGAGGTTGAACGTCTTTCGTGCGTAAAAGTCGTGGGAAGTTTTGTTGGTTTTCGTGAGTTCAACATCAATCAAACCTAATTATTTTTAGTTTTATCAGCAATGGTAACTTTCGGTTTGTTTTGGGTTATGTGGAGCAGCTGCATTAGGTTAAATAAAATTGTGTGGTAAAAAGCATGCAGTTACAATGTCGTAGGCTCCTTAAGTGTATTTATCTGGCAATTTAACAAGTCGCTTAAGGCGGACTTCACAACGCTCGGCATTTTTGGTTCAAATTTGAGTTTTGTGATTACGGCGGTATTTTTGAGTGAAGTGGGGGCGTTGTTCGCCACTTAGCTCAGCGTTAGATTTCATGTTAGCTATAATTTCGCAATATTTAGTATAAAAACCATAACTAGGAAAAAAGATATGACTGAGAATGCCCAAAAAAATGCAAAACCTTTTTCTCAAACGTTTTTTCATGGAACCAAAGCAGATCTTAAATTGGGAGATCTTATAGAAACAGGGTTTAATTCAAATTTTGGACAAAATAATAAGGCTAAGTATATATTCTTGACAGCTACACTAGATGCTGCCATTTGGGGAGCAGAGCTTGCCCTAGGTAATGGTCGCGAAAGAATTTATTTGGTTGAGCCAACAGGTCCAATTGAAAATGATCCTGACCTAACGGATAGAAAGTTCCCAGGGAATCCAACCATGTCATATCGTTCAACCCATTCATTTAAAGTTGTAGGTGAAGTATCAAGCTGGCAGGGTCATTCATTAGAGCAAGTTAAAGCAATGAAAGATGGTTTAAATAAACTACATGAACAGGGCATTAACTCTTTAAATGAAATCTAACAAGTCGGTGCACATGACTGCTAACACGTCACTCGGTTTGCTCTGCCTTCGGCAGTTTAGCAAACCATCGTGCCTTAGTTTGCGCAGCATGTGACCTAGGCGTTAACCCCTAAGGAAGTATCGTGAAACTATCACTAATGGCAGCAATTTCGAAGAATGGAGTTATCGGAAATGGCCCAGATATTCCATGGAGTGCCAAAGGGGAACAATTACTCTTCAAAGCGATTACCTATAATCAGTGGCTTTTGGTAGGCCGAAAGACTTTCGAGTCAATGGGGGCTTTACCCAACCGAAAATATGCCGTTGTAACTCGTTCAAGCTTCACTTCCAGTGATGAGAATGTATTGGTATTTCCATCTATCGATGAAGCGCTAAATCATCTGAAGACGATAACGGATCATGTGATTGTGTCTGGTGGTGGTGAAATATACAAAAGCCTGATCGATAAAGCTGATACTTTACATATTTCAACAATCGACATTGAGCCAGAAGGTGATGTCTATTTTCCAGAAATCCCCGGTAGTTTTAGGCCAGTTTTTAGCCAAGACTTCGTGTCTAACATAAATTATAGTTACCAAATCTGGCAAAAGGGTTAACAAGTGGCAGCAACTGACCGCCAAAAGTGTCACTTGTTTTGCCAAAAAGCCGGCAAAACAAGCGCCAATTTTGTCGGCAGCTGTGCCAGGCGTTAGACATCATGAGGGACTCAGTGACCGCCGAAATTTCGACGCAACTATCCAAGGTGCTTAGTGTTATCGAGCACCATCTGGAACCGACGTTGCTTGCCGTACATTTGTACGGCTCCGCAGTGGATGGCGGCCTGAAGCCATACAGTGATATTGATTTGCTGGTTACTGTGACCGCAAGGCTTGATGACACAACGCGGCGAGCTTTGTTCAACGATCTTTTGGAGGTTTCGGCTTTCCCAGGCGAGAGTGAGATTCTCCGCGCTATAGAAGTCACCATTGTCGTGCACGAAGACATTATGCCGTGGCGTTATCCAGCCAAGCGCGAACTGCAATTTGGAGAATGGCAGCGCAATGACATTCTTGCGGGTATCTTCGAGCCAGCCACGATCGACATCGATCTGGCTATCTTGCTAACGAAAGCGAGAGAACATAGCGTGGCTTTGGTAGGTCCGGCGGCGGAGGAACTCTTTGATCCAGTTCCTGAACAAGATCTAATCAAGGCGCTGAATGAAACCTTGAAGCTATGGAACTCGCAGCCCGACTGGGCCGGCGATGAGCGAAATGTAGTGCTTACGTTGTCCCGCATTTGGTACAGCGCAGCAACTGGTAAAATCGCGCCGAAGGATGTCGCTGCCAACTGGGCAATGGAACATCTACCTGCCCAGCATCAGTCTGTCTTGCTTGAAGCTAGACAGGCTTATCTTGGGCAAGAGGAAGATCGCTCGGTCTTGCGCGCAGATAAGTTGGAAGAATTTATTCACTTCATGAAAAGCGAGATCACCAAGGTGCTCGGCAATGATGTCTAACAATGCGTTCAAGCCGATGCCGCTTCGCGGCACGACTTAACTTCGGCGTTATACCCCTACGAGGAGGTTTTCATGAAACGTACTTTTTCTGAGCGAGTAGCCCCTTACGTTGAGACCGAGCTAGCGAGAGCGAGACGGGCAAGGTCAGCCGGTGATACTCAGCAAGAATTCGCCCATCTGGAACGGGCGCATGTGCTTGGGCAGGAATCAACGTATTGGCATGTCAAGGTCCACGCTCTGATGTTGGTGTGGGCTACTCGCAACCATTCAATCCGAGAAACGCTGGGGCAGGTTTTCCGAATTGTTGGTGCTGCGACTAAGACCGCATTCGGTTTGGTCCCGCAAGGCAATACCGGTGGTGCAAATGTCAGTCCGTTCAAGAAAATGCCAATAGCGCCGGAGTTGGCCACTTTGATTCATAAGGCAAAGTCCGGTGTATAACCATACGCGTCACTCGGACGGCCTTTTCTCCGCTACGCTCCGTAAAGTCCGCCGGTGCGCTCTGCGTTAGCTGTACGAAACCTCAGCCTCGGAAAGTGCGGAAAATCCAATCAAGGAGAAAATTATGCAAGAAATAATCAAAAAAACCTTTGGCGGCCTTTCCGCTCAATACTATATCCGCCAATTATTCTTTGGATCCCTATTTGCAGCCCTGATAATTTATGTAGTAATCAACGGTGGAAAGCCTATTCAATTCAGCATGATTGCGCTGCTTGCAATCAACACACTTCTTTATCCTTACTCGCGTTTTGTCTATGAGAGCGTTGTCGGCTTTATCATGGGAAATAACGTGTTCTTTGTAAATGCCATACTCATGATCATCGTGAAAATATTTACAATGCTGCTTTGCTGGAGCTTTGCAATATTTATTGCCCCTATTGGGCTAGCCTACCTTTACTACCACCACAGCAAAACCGCCAGCTAACAACTGGCTCAAATCGTTCGCTTCGCTCACTGGGACGGGCTAAACCCCGCCCCTTAGCCAAACGTTACTTTCCCATACTTCAGTTAATCCGTTACCTCCTAATTTACTAAAATATATAACTCGTTTTTGTCCGTGCGACCTGAAGTCGTATGAAGCGTTGTTCACCACGATAAGAGTGGACCATCTGTATCACCAGATGACCCTAGGATTCTGAATAAAGCAGCGAATCCGACAATGTAACGAAACTCGGTTGTTAGACTGAGTGGGAACTGAATCGTGAGAGAACGTTCCTCCTGATAACCACAAATCGGGTAAGTGCTAGGGTGTCAGTATGATGAACGTAAGTGAATCCATGTAAGGCGCGTTATACGATGAAGCAGCGGAAGTGGTTTGTACGCTGTGGCCAAAAAGGCAATGAGAGCCGGAAAGAAGTTGGACAGTACTCTTTCGTGATCGATGTGCTCTCCGCACTATAGTGGGCATCTAACCTGATATTTTGCGCGACATACGGAACAGGGTAAGCCTGTATATCTCCCTTCGGGAAAGCAGTCTGCGAAGACTGCCGATAGGTATGCAGGTAAAGGAGGTTAGAAAAAGCAAATGCCACTTTGTAATGAAGTGGATACAGGTTTATATCTGGCGCGAAAGCGAGCTGACTTCTAACTGGTCTCCCGTTGCAAGATGATTTGAAGAACTTTATTTAAGGAGAAACGCAAATGGTGGCTTTATTAGAAGTTAGTGCCTCTCCTAACAGTATTCAATGGCAATCCATCGATTGGAAGGCTGTCGAGTTGCACGTATTAAAGCTTCAAATGCGCATTGCAAAAGCAACCCGAGAGGGAAAACACAGTAAAGCGAGAGCTTTGCAGTGGATCTTAACACACTCAAGATCAGCTAAATTACTGGCTGTGAAGCGAGTGTCTCAAAACAAAGGCAGTAAGACACCCGGAATAGATGGAGTCATCTGGAATACAGATGCTCGTCGAATGACCGCAGTAGATCAATTGAATCGTAAAGGTTATCGAGCCAAACCACTCAGACGCATCTACATCCCGAAAAAGAACGGCAAACTTAGACCTCTAGGCATTCCATGCATGATAGATAGAGCGCAACAGGCGCTGTATTTACTTGCTTTGGAGCCGATATCGGAAACGATAGCTGATCCTAACAGCTACGGTTTTCGTCCGAATCGCAGTACTGCTGACGCTATAGCACAATGCTTTAAATGTTTGTGTCTTAAGCGCTCAGGTAAATGGGTTTTGGAGGGGGATATTAAAGCTTGCTTCGACAAAATCGGGCATGAATGGCTAATTGAAAATGTTCAAATAGACAAACGAATGCTAAAGCAGTGGCTAGGCTCAGGCTATATTGATAAAGGTTTGTTTTACCGAACATCGGAGGGAACTCCGCAAGGCGGAATTATCTCACCAACACTTATGTTACTGACACTTGCGGGCTTAGAAAAGCTTGTAAAGGAAGTAGACAAGAGCTCGGGAGAACGAGTTAACTTCATCGGTTATGCGGATGATTTTATAATAACCGGATCATCAAAAGATGTTCTTATCAATGAAATCAAACCTCGGTTAATTGGTTTTCTAAAAGAAAGAGGGTTGGCACTCTCTGAAGAGAAAACACACCTTACTCATATAGATGATGGCTTTGACTTTTTAGGTTTTAACCTCAGGAAGTACAAAGGTAAATTGCTCATCAAACCGAGTAAAACTAACGTTCTCTCTTTCTTGGGAAACTTGCGTGAACTCATCAAGAAGCACGCAACAATGCCAGTCAATGATCTTATCAGACTATTGAATCCTAAATTGAAAGGTTGGGCGAATTATTATCGTCACTGCGTTGCAAAACGAACTTTCGGCTATCTCGGTCATCAAATCTTCTGGCTTCTGTGGCGATGGGCGGTTAGACGCCATCCTACTAAGCCAAAAGACTGGGTCAGGCGCAAATACTACATGAATAGAAGTGGTGGTTGGCAATTTCACGGTTGGCAGAAAATCGCGAACATGGACTGTCATTACAACTTAGTTCAAATAGCGAAAACGCCGATTAAAAGACATGTGAAGATCCGAAGTGCGGCTACACCGTTCGACCCCCAATACCAAGATTACTTGGCAAAGAGGAAATCGAAAAAGGAAAGTCGTCACTCATGGTTGGAGCCTGCTTTAACTGCTATCTAGGTTGCTGGGTAACGTAATACGCCTTAGTGGAGGCTTGAGCCGTATGCAGTGAAAGTTGCACGTACGGTTCTTAGGAGGGCGGCACTTGGTAACAGGTGTCGCCTATCCGACAGAAACGTGTTTGAATGGGACCGCTCAATCTGTGGATGCCCAAGACAACCAGTATGATACTTTATTACTCAGTTGTAGCATGACTCAGACTTTGTAGTAGGAATTAGTATGAATCTTTATTTCTGGGTGAGTATCATTTAAAACGGTACAAACAGGGTTACTTGACTGCTTAGTACAAACTTTATTCCTCTCCTACAGAACCACAAAAACAAAACCCACAAATGAATTTTTTGTGGGCTATATAGTTAAGGTTGCAGGTAAGAAATTTTCTTAAATAGATGTATTCATAAACAAATCACTTACACTTGAACGTGCAAGTTCTTCTTTTTGTGCGGCTATCTTCAATTGTTTTACTTTGGGAGTTAGCCATCCAGCATTGCCACACCATTCACAGCTACGAGGGGTATTACACTGACAAGGCTCAGTAAGCCCAAGGCAATTACCCAACACTGAATTAAGATCTTCTTCTAATGTATTTTGCATGGTTAACCTCATTGGCATTGCCAGTGAATCATTGAGTTCTTTTGTTTATAACATAGGAATTAAACTCCAACAATGTTATAAATCCATCCCAAATAAAGGTGAATTATTATTAGCGATGACCAAATTATACAGTCTTACTGCAGACTCTAACTGGAAGAAATATCAAAGCAAACGTGCCCAAACCGTTCGCCTGTACAATGAGAGCTGTAGCTCCCACAGTGAGGAACCTGAAATAGATTTTTCTGAAATAAAAAAGCCAAGTTTGCTGCATTACTTTGGGATCAAAGGTGAACAGGGTGGGATTTTAGTTGAACAGCTTATGAACAACGAAAGCTACGCATTAATCACCTTCGCTGCATTACCAAAAGCAATGCAGGGCATTGGGCTGGGTACAAAGTTAGTAGAATTTGCAACACAGCAGCTAAAGTTAAAGTCAGTCAGACTAGTTGGGGCTCAACTTAATCATCAAGATTCTCATGCTTTCTGGTTAAAACAAGGGTTCACAGAAGTCGCACCGCTTGAGAATGGTATAGCTCTTATAATTCCAGAGTAACCGAAACAAACCGCCTAATTTTTCCCTTAGATACTATCGCATTTATCCTTGATTCATCTTGGAGGACTCCTTATGAATCATTTAGTGCGATTGGTACTTACCGTCTATATTCTCGCCTTTACTAGTTTCAGCTTGGCTGCAGATGTTGCACCCAACACAGTAGAACTATTTGTTACCCATGACCAACTTGATAGCGCTTTAGATGTAAAGAAATCCGCTAAAGGTTTAAGCATCTACGTCATTGATGAGGCAAAGAGACTGGAAATGGTCGCTAGTGAATCAATACCAAAGCCAACAAAACAGGAACGCGCATCACAAGCTGGGCTAGATGAGTACAAAAAGCGTGTAACACCATACATTGTTGAGCAAGCTAAAAAGCAAAAAAATGACCTAATTAACGCATGGCAAGGTATTGAAAAAGCGATGCGCTACCAAATTCAAAAAACACCTGCCGTTGTAATTAATGGGAATTATGTGGTTTATGGTTCTCCGGTGTCATTATCCGTCTACCGCTGGAAAGAACTAACTAAGCGGGGGGCAATAGAATGAAGCTGACGAAATTGCTTTTCATAATGGCAATTGCAATTTGTGGCCCACACTATGCAAACGCAAATGAAAACCCAACAATAAACACATCCGATTATTTTGATTCTGAGAATAATGACGACTTTGTTTTCGACAAAGACAACGTTTTTTCTGAAGATGAAGAAGACTCGCTGACAAAGCAGCTTGCAACCGATTATAGCTCAAGCATTAACATGGAGTGCGTGGACGTTAAAGTTCTTGGTGTTTGCGTTTGGATTACAGTTACCCCGTTTAGCGTTGATATTGACTACTCACCAGTGGTAAGCATGTATTCACCTGACGCCAAAGTTGAAGTCTTCCACACCAAAGATAACACGCCATACGTACCGGCTAAGTTGAACAACAAGCTTGCTAGTGCAATAGGTGGTGGAATAGGGAGCTCGTTGACCGGATTTTCTATGGATAACCTATCAAGCAGCACCGAGGGATACCGTAGTGTTCATATTATGGGCAATCCCGTTCTTAGTGCCCACCAGCAGACAATTGGAACCCTATTAGATGCAATGGAGTTGGGCTATTGCAGCTCTACTGTGCAGCCTTTTATGACGTATTTTCATAGCGACATAGACTTTTACGAGTGGCGCAGCGGGATGATGGAACAAATTTTCTACCCAATGAACATTTTAAGGCGGATCACAAACAGCTCTACAGGGAGCCTGTGGGGGACGCTTTATCCTAGAACCGGTTGGACTATGAATAGCTCGCCATATATCGGTGCCTCTGTAGCAGCAGTTAGAGCAGCATCGATAGTTAACGAAAATCAGGGGGATTCAAGGGGACTACATATCTATACAGCAATGCCCAAAAACATCAATGGAGCTAGAAAGCTGGAAGATCCCAAAGTAGACCAAGCTAATGGTAAATGGCAGCCGATGAATATTGGTGCCAGCTATATGCAAAAATGCTCAACATTCCCAACACCTAACATCAATATTGGGATTGGTACAAATGAGCCTATTAAGGTTGGCCGAGCGTACTATTACACACTTTGGCGAAATTACATTTGTTGCACAAGAGAAGGCAACTCTTTGGTTTCTGCCGTGTATTAATTTTAGGAGTTGGACATGAAAATAGTAACTGAACTCTACGCACGTAATGTTTTGTTATATTGCCCTCACTGTGGAAATGAAGAAGATGGATTTGTAGTGAATCCAGCAGGCTTGGAGTTTACTTGTGATCACTGCAATAAGCCTTACAAAGTACATTCAGAAGCAGATATAGAGCATAAATAAAAAACTAGACCTATATGGAATTACTTTAAAGACTGAGGCAGCTACAAAACCATAACCCAAAGATAAGCAATGACAATTGATTTACTTTAAATGAAACATTAACTCTAAAGAGAGGAAAAGTATGGATTTATATCAACTAGCAAAAATGAGTGATGCAGACATAGCGACATGGGTTCGCTCGAATGTAGATAATTTTTCGCTTATCGCTGATAGCGAATTAGAAAGCACTGTTTCAACACGTGACCATTGGGAGCAACGAGCAACCGAGTTGGCAAATGATGTTGGCGCACTATTAAATATCAATCTAGGGGAACACAGCAGCACAAACTGCCCTGTACAGAATGCCATTAACGCTGCTCGCAATGCCGCTCAAAAGAAAGCAAGAATCGAATCAATAAAAGCACGAATAGGCGGTGTATTGGACGGGGAAAGCCTTACTTAGTGTTGTTTTTAAAGAAGTTGCTATGGATACACCCCTGTAATCCATAGCACAATCGGCCTCATTATTTATGAGAGATAAGCTTTTGAATTGAAATGCCAGTATGCAGGTGGACATATATAACAAATCGAGCTGGAACGGATTCTAATTTTTCATACAACCCAATCGCTACTTCATCAACGGCCAGCTTTTGTGCTAGCTCATTTAATGAATCTACCTTTAGCAAAGTCATTAAGTTTTCAACAAATTTACCACCGCTAGGAAACTCCAAACCTAATGCGTTTAACCCTGTGGCAATATTTGATTTGCTTCCTTTAAACACCTTTTGCTTACCGGTTATGGCAGCAAAATTACCATTATCCATCAGCGCAACTTTGTAATCATAAGCAACCATATTATTGATTTGCGCGGCTGTTGGGACGTTTGATGAGGCAAGAAGTGTCTTTCTATCACCACCGAAAGCATGAAGAAGAACATCCTCAAGTGGAAGCGTTTCAGCACCATCTATAACCACATCTTTCTGAGATTGTAATGCCATAAAGCTTCAAATCCTCCAAGTACAAGACATTGAATAAGAATAACACAAGTATTATACAATACAAGTTTGATAATTGTGTGCCATGTATGTCATTTAACCATCTAAATTCGGTGATACACATAATGAATATTAATTTAGTCCGAACGACCGAACATTTTGAATCATTACGGATTGACTATGGCTAAATATCACCGACTCACCTTAATTAGCTTATTGCTCTTTAACTCAAGCGCATTTGCCGCAAACTCAACCGATCTTGGCTATATGATGTCAAGGTCAACCTCATCTTCTGCAGCCGAACGAGAAGCCTTGGAAATGCTAATTGTTAATCCAAGAGAAAACCCAACGCCAATACTTGAAGTGGACGGGTATAAACCCCGCTCTCGATGGGATGAACTGGCTAAAGCTAAAGTTGACACGTTTGGACAGTGTGGAAAGTTCGACCCCAATCTATCGGTACTGAACTCATTCAACGATGGCAACTTAAATGTCCTTTTTAATAACGTAATTACTTCCGCTGTAACCTCTGTTCAGGGCTTTGCTGGCCAGCTAATGAAGGAAATGAACCCAGGATTCTATGAATTTTTAGAAAATGGAATCGATCTGGGTTATAACGACTACCTTAGTTCCTTACAGTCCTGTGAGGAGATGCAAAAGTTCATTAAGAATGCACCAGAGAACATCATGAAGTTCACTAGCCAGCAAGAGGAAATGGCGAAATATAGTGAGCAAGGAAACGTTGATATTATTGATCTAACCAGAAGTGGCTCAAGACTTAATGGTGACGCAGGTGTTACCGGTGTGACTGGTAATAAATTCGGTGGTGCCGGTCAGAGACCACTAAAGGTCGTTGCGCAGACTTCATTGGCTGGCTACTGCGGATTAACCGAAACAACATCAGGTGATTGCTCCGATGTGGTCGGTACCAACGTGACTGGTTCTGGTGGTACATCATCTACAGCTATCAAAAAAATATTTGCAACAAATCAAGAGGCAGAAGATTTTGCAGTGGAACTGTTAGGTGAGACAAATTATCGCACCTGTTCTGGCTGCGAAACCATTCGCACAACTCCACCTCAGTCAATCGCTCAACTTGTCGAAAAGGAATCTACCGAGCTAGTTCAAAAGCTTACAGAGTTAACGCAGGACAGAAATATCACACAAGAAAAACTTGATGATGTTAGCGCCCCAAATTATCAAATTACAGAAGCGACAATCACAGCTTTAAGGGCAGAGCAAACAGACTCAAGACAGGTGTTTATTGAACGTTTGGCGTTTGATGTGGCCAGTTCAAAAACTATCGACAAGATAATCGCTACTCGCCAAATTCTGTTAACTGGTCGCTCTAATGCAAATATCACCGGCAATGAAGCCATGATGATGGAGGTGAATAGCAAGTTAAATGCCCTTACTGAGCAAATCAATAACTTCCAGCAAGAAATTGCATTGCGTGACTCCATCAATAGCAATACGCGCATTATCTTGAATGAAAGAAGATTCCATTCAAGAGGCACCAAAAATGAAAACGCATTATCCATCAAGTAAGAGATAAAGATCATGTTAACCAATGAAGCAACAGACCTGTTTTTTATCCCGTTGGGTAACTACATGTCATCACAGATATGGGATTTATTGCTGCAGACTAAGCTCTATATAATTCCATTCATTATCGTGCTAATCGTTTGTTTTAACGAGGCCAGAGCCGCAGGCGCGGATGAAGGGACGCCCGCAATACAAACCTTTAGAAAGTTTGAAGCAAAAGCATGGGGTATGTTTGTAATAATTCTATTTGCTGTACAGCCATTCTCCTTTTCATCGAAAGAAACATTTAGAGATATAACCTACAAAAGTTATTCATGCTTAGCTGGTGGATTAGGTACGTACTTAACGGTCGATCAGCTATCAATAAACCCAACAATTCAATCTATTGAGGGGGCGAATCCATCACTATGGAATGCGCTCATGAATATGTTTTCAACAGGGGTAACAAACGCCGCAATCCATGCTATTCCTTGCGATGTTCAAGAGGGTGAAAATAGCTTACGTGTAGCTTTAACCAATGCACAAAGCGCGGTGCCTGAAGGCGACCTTTATCAAACTGCACTTGAATATAATAAGCAATGTTACGCACCGGCTATTAAACGTTTGGGTGATTTATCACAAATGCAAAATCAGCAATCTGAAATAGATATGTCAGACCTGTCTTTCAATAGTCAAGCAATTAGAACCGCGTTATCAGGAATGAATATTGACGGATATGAAGAAAAGCTTACCGCTACCGTTCAATTGCCCGAATATTCACAAGAGGGCTTCCTATGGGGCTATAAGCCAGCTACCGTTGATTGCAGCGTTTTAGGAAGCAATTTACACTCCGATTTGGTTGAATACACAAAAACAGGAAATTACGCAAAAGACTTTGCCGCTATTAACCGCAGATCAACATCAAGTGATACTGAAAATGACAATAGCAATGCAAATGTTTTGTTTAATAACGCCATTCATAAAGATGGCAGAACATTGACTGATGCAGCCCTGAGTAGCCTAGATTCTACTGTGAACGGTAATGCTGCAGGTTGGCTTTTAACAACCTTTAATCCTTCTGGGTTGGTATTAGAAGGAACATCTGGTAGTGGCAGTATATTAGAACGCTCAGCGAATGCTATACGAAATAGTGTAACAACAGCATCTAACTTGTTAGGTGTGGCAATAGACTCAACAAAGGTTCTTCAGTACCAAATTACCGCTCCCCTTGTTATTTCAATAGCCAAAATGCTTTTGATTATTGCATTCCCATTAATGATGTTGATGACAGGATTTAATCGGAACCTATTACTAGCTTCCACAATAGGATATGTGGCGATAGAGTTTTCTAAATTTACATTTGAACTTGGGGCGTATTTAGATGAATCACTCACATCATTCTTATTCAATGTAACGTACCTTAAATTACCAGAAGGCATGTCCGTTTCAATGATGCAAACAATTTCAACATCCATAAATTTAATAGGTCAAATGGCTAATTATAGCCTTGTTCTTATATGGTTTGTCTTTGTGGGCTGGATGGGTGTAAAACTATTTGGAAGCTTATCTATGAGTGATAGCGCGGGACAACAAGCAGCATCAACCGCTGGGTCATTCGCATCATCAGTTATATCTTCAGGCGTTAGCGTAGCTAAAAAAGCAGCAGGTCGTTAGACTAGAGATAAATAAAAAGGGACGCAGATTTTCTGTGTCCCTTTATTTACTAAAGCTAGATGTACAACCCAAAATGCTAATCCTCGTCAAATATATTAATAACATGGGATCGCCCATAGATTTTTTTGTTACGCTTTTTCTTGTAATAGTCTTTCGCTCCAATTGCATGGATTAGAACCAAAAGAGACAGCGGGAAAAACAGCACAAAAAGCAATAAGTTTAAATACTTTTTCTTTTTCATATCTTTCTCATTTCTTGTTTTTCATTACACGAAGTAGTTTTGCAACCTCTGCTTGCTTATACTTTGGGGGTAAAGATTCAACCCAGTTCAAATGCGCTTCTTCACGGCTAACACCGGCTGGTAATTTGAAAGGATAACTATCGGTATAGTGCTTACCTTTCAACGCCTTTGCAAAGTAAAACGCAACATACACACCACAAAGAAGACCAACTAACAAAAACTCATTCATAATACACCTTTAATAATTTAAGTCATTCATCAATACGCCAATTATAATACAAGTATTATAATTGCGCAATGGTTAACCTTGATTGATCTCACAATTTTCACGCCTGAAGCACACTAAACATTTGGCTGATTTTCTACATTTAGGCTTTTTTCCCTGTCTAATCATATTGATATACGCAACCTCATTTTTGATTTTTCTATAAAGTGTAGCTGATGAATACGATAATTTAACGGGATATAACTCAGATTTTGTCACTAAATACCCACTGCTTACAGGGTAGCCTTGCTCCCTTGCTGTAATTGCGCTGGCATACATTTGCTTATCATCGGATGGATAGTGACCTTTATATCGAGACTTGTGCTCAACAAGAGTGTGCCGAAATAAAGAAGTCTTGAATATGAAATCCGGTTTAGAGCTGAGTTTATATTTGTGACTCAACAGAACGGGATGTTTATTGTCATCAATATAGACAAGCTTCCCTCGGAATCCGAATTGTGTCATCGGGAGCGTTAATTTATAGATTTTGTTGAGCGCCCACCAACAAGCGGTTAATGCAGTCAACAGCAGAGAAGAAACCAACACTAAGTAAGAGATCTGATATTCCATAAAAGTTCCCACATAATACTTGTATTATATTTTTACTATGTAAATCTCTTGATTGCAACAATCAGGGGGATAAATATTTGGATAGTACAAGAAGTAATCATAGTTGCACTTATTACCACGGTAATAATGAGATTGGTTGACAATTATTCACCCCTGTGCAAAATTAAAGACTCAAACACTCACTTCTCTCTCGGGCAATTTAGAGAAGCGTTTTAGCCCATACCACCAGCCATCCTCGGCTAATCCTTCCCTACGGGAACTCCAATCTAAATAGCAAATTACTAATAGTCTTATGATTATTGTACTGCTACACCTACTGATTTTACTCAGATCTTACTATCAATCCCTGCTTGGGATTACTTAATTGCATCTAGCAATAACTAACCGTCCATTTATGGACACAACCAACGTGCTTTGCACAAAACTATTAAGGTAATAACTATGGATTATTTCACTATGTCACCAGCTACTTTCTTGATTTGGAATAGCATTAAAAACTTTGCATTTCTATGTTCAGGTTTTGCTTTTCCTATAATTGCTTTGCTTTCATTTTGGCGTATCTGCCGATTTGTGAAGCAAGTGAAAATTGGCTACTACTCAAACAAGACCGCTAATAAGCTTGTTAGACGCAGAGAAGCCAAATTGAAAGTAAGCAACACAAATGATTCAGAGCTTGAAAATGCTAATGGCACTTTTAATTTCTTTGAATCGGTAAACTACGATGCTCATGCTGAGTTAGTTGACGATGCAGAAATGGCAATTCCAACCTATATCCGTTTAGGTGTGGAATTAGCAGGCTTCATTGATGAGCAATGCGAAGAACTTGAAGAAGCTTTAGATGTACCTTGCGGTGCTTTCATGAATGCAGCACAGGGGTAATATCATGTGGGCTGAACAAGTATTAGTTAATGCAGCAGTGTTACTAACTTCACTGTGGACTGTATGGGAGTGTGTAGGCGTGTTTTATCGTAAGGTTGTTAAAAAGACTTACAACAAAAAGCTCGCTAAGCTACCTATTTAAACCGTATCAAAACAGAGCCCCAGTAGGGGCTTTGTTTTATTCGGTAGGTCTACTACCCAAAATCCAAACTCACTTACTGCTCGGGCAATTTCGGTAAGTGTTTTAGCCCAAACCATCCGTCACATAGCTGACAAATCAATGTCCGATTCGGACAAGCAAACTTAAACTCAATTCTTCATTCAAGATCTTGGCGTAAGCCGAGTATTTGATTGATGGAATTTTCCAATCGTACTTATGTACAAAACTTAAAGGTAATGACTATGACAACTACAACTGACAAAACAATATCAAACGAACTTCGCGCGTTTATTGCACCAATGGCAAAAAAAGCCGGATTCAATGACGAGTATAAATACTATGAATTAGTGTTTAATAAGATTTTCGTTCCACTCTTAACAAGAGAAAGAGATCCATTGTCGTTTATTCCTGAATCAAGCATTTGGGAATTATTTGTTCTCGCACGTAGAACCGCGTTAAACCCGTTGTTCGGGCAAATATACGCTGGTGTGTACGGTGGGCAAATCACGGTGGATTTAACTGCTAAAGGTTACTTATCTGCATTGATAAATAATCCAGACTACAAAACTCACAAAATGGTGTTTTCGAGTGAAAAAGTAACCTGCCCATACTCACAGCATTCAGTTAATGAATGGTGCTCTTTAATTATAGAGTTTAAGGATGGGCGAGTTATCGAGGGAATTCCTGAATTCTTTTTAGAGAACGTTCGAAATACTATCGTGTGGACAAAATATCCATCCCGTTTAAATGCAATGAAGGCGTTAACTCGTGGCGTTGCTTTCGCTCTATCACTTGATTGTGGTGATAGTGTGGAGTTAATGGAGATGGAGTTAGATGAAACAAAGTCTGGCCAAGAGCATGATGGTGGAATTGTCATGGATGAATCCGAAACCCCTAAAAAGGTCGAGGTAGATCCATCAATTGAGCTAAATGCTGAATGGAAAGGTTTTGTTCACAAGCTAGGACTCGATACTGACGTAAATTTAGTAAATAAAATCGTTAGCAACATTGAGTCGAAGCTTTCTGAGCAGGGTAAGACTATTCATTTCACAAATGCTGAGCAATTAGTGAATATGAAGAAGTACCTTAGTGATTCTGTGACAATCAACTTGGAAAAGCTAAATAAAGCGAAACAAGAAGCAGAAGCGAAGAAAGCGGCTGAACATGAGCATACAACTGAAGAAAAATCAGGTGTAAACAACTCTCATGATCAGGAAATTGAAGCTGTAAATACCGTTCAATCGGACGAAGAAGTTGTGGTAATTGAAGCAGAGGAAGTTGTTGAAACTTCAGAGGTTACAGTTATCGATTCGGAGTATGATGAGCTGGTAGATGAAGATGAAGAAGTGGCTATCGAAGCAACAGAAGTTGAATCAGAGGAACCGGTTGAAAATGATTTTTCTGAAAGCATTGATACGGAAAACTTTGAAAATTTCGATGATTATGACTTCACTGCAATCAGCCCTGCAACAAGACACACCATCGACCAGTTAGCCTCAATTTCAGAGGGTAAAGGCGGTGCTGAGTTTTTAATAAAGGCTGCTGAATCGTTCACAACTAAGCTTGAAAAGGCTTACGTTCGAATGATTGCTGCGCGTATCAAATAAAACCATTCATTATGGTAAAGTGCTTGTGCGTACCCAAAAGGGTATGCACAACTCTTTTAATCATTGGTGGTTATATGAAATTCATCTTTATTGGAAAGTATTTTCGTGACTTGTTACGTGATGCTATTAAATTCAATGACAACGCTTTCTTATCGTTTAACGGTAAGGACTTGGTATTGGAGACAGAAAACGGTTTCTCAGTTCGTTCAGAGCTGGTGGAATCGGTTGATGGTGATGCGGTTAAAACAACATTCAAGAAAGAACTTAATAAAGCTGAACTTTTAACTGAATTAAAGGAAGCTAAATCAGTTCTAATTGAGTTAACCAACCAAAGTATAGCCATCAAATCTCTTACCTACTAAGCCACACTCAAGCCATCTTTTAGGCTTTCCATTCGTCTTATTAGACAAGCTAACTAATACCAACTTGCAATCGACAGCAGAACCATTTTTTAAATGGTTTTGTTCTTGTCGTGCGCATAAACCCGCGTTTTACGCAATTCAAAAAGGAAATAACTATGAAAACACTATTCGAACAAATGGTTGAAGCATCCGTTCAGTACCCGTTAATGACTCGCTTTACAGAAGATCTGTTTGAGATTGATAGAGATATTATCGAAAACGATTCGGTAGTAGGCGATAAATATATTTGGATACTGAAAGGAAATGGAGCTGGTACATGGCTCTATCGCTTAAACAGTAAAATTGGAATAGAAATGCTTGAGTACACGATAAAGAATGAACCTGAGTCATCAGAGTTCTTTTGGCTGCATAATAATGGAGATCAAAAATCCATTTTGCAGCACATATCGAGAAGCCACGCATTAAGCTTGGCCAAAGCACAGGTATTAACTAACCGAGAACCTAGAAGAAGAAATTTGGGCTCTCAAATCACTCATTGTTTAAACATTTCAGATCCAAAATGTTCGTTAATTGCGAATCCAAAGGTCTTAATGTTAGCAAGCCAAAAGGGGAAGGTAACAATAACACTAAATAAGCTTGTTCGAGATGTCGCAATTATTACGGTATCAGGGCAGTTTGGGAATAAGTTTGAGATCAGACACATCCTTGATTTAGTGGACTTTGTTGACTCAGACAGATACGAATCTATCAGAGGTATGCTGAACAAGCCGCAGCATTTTGTGTGTGACGGTCGTTCTTATGCCTATCCCTGCACAGTACAGTAAGTAATTTAATAACAAACCTACGGGGCAATTCCCGTAGGGGAGTTGCCTCTTTTTAATTAAAGAGGAACAAATGAAAGCAAAATTCAACGCTTTGAAAAAGGCAATTTCAATACGAATTGCCGCTTTTGTTCATTTTATTCGAAAAATTGCTGGCGCATTGAAAAATGCAAAAGCAGCTATCGGTGTCCACTTGGGGAACTTGGGAGTAGCTGGATATACCGGTGCTTATACATCGGCTATATCATCAGATTTTGATTTTAACCAACAGTTTTATTTGTTGCTGGGATCAGGTGTGATATTTACGCTACTTGCCATCATTTCTTCAAAAGACTAAAATGTGAACAATGGCTCATTGAAGCTAAGGACAGAATATGACAGCTTTATATGTTGTAATGGGTGTTGCGTTAACAATTGGCTTACTTGCCATTGCATCACCTTACATAGAAAAAAAGTTGATAATAGTTGAGAAAAAACTTCTCGATTACGCTAACGAAAAGTAATACTGAAAAAGCCCGCATTCGTGCGGGCTTTTTTTGTTTAATTGAAATCATTTAAACCTTATGAGATATTAACGACTCAACACTCACTTCTCTCTCGGGCACTCTTAGAGAAGCGTTTTAGCCCATACCACCAGCCATTCTCGGCAACTCTTTTCGTCCACCTTGGACAAACCAATACCAGACTATTCAACCATTAAACCAATCAGCTTTTTGCTGTGGCTTATTGCGTCTTGAAACCACCTATTGAGCATTTATTGCTCAACTTAGTTAAAAGGAAATAACCATGTTTAACAAACACTATCTAGTGAATGTACGGATTCAAATCTCTGATATTGAGTTCGATACAGACGTTATCATTAAAGCCCCGTCTTCTGATGAGGCTCGTGAATATGCTATCTATTTAGAATCAAAATCACCTCGTAGACTCAAATGGGTCGAGGATGGTGCAATTGATATGGATGGAAAAATCAAACTAAGCACAAGCTTTAAAACAATCGAGTCACATCATTTAACCGCACTGAGGAAGAATTTCATAACATGGAATTTCTGCCAAAGCGACTTAAATAACTGTGGTAACTACCTTGAATATAAAGCGCTAATTAAGAAATAACTTAATCAGCAAAGTATTCACAACCCTAAAGGGACATTTCCCTGCAGGGAAATTCCTTTTGATAATAACAAACGCAAAAAAAGGAAACACTATGGCAATTCTTACACCACGACTAAGAGAAGCAAAAATCGAAATAGATTTAGATGGCGAGCACGGCAATGTTTTTGTGCTGATCTCGGTAGCTAATAACCTCACAAAAAAGCTCGGCATAACTACCAACGTAGGGGAGATTATGCGATGCGGTACTTATGAAGATGCTGTGAGAGTTTTCGATGTGTTCTTTGGTGAGTATGTAAATATTCGAACTAGGAACCCTGAGCGATTTACATTGAATCTAGGGGATAACTAAACCCGCGCAGAGCGCAAATCTAACCGGTAATAACTAACCAAACTTTAACCACTAAAACCCTAAAGGGATCTCATTCTCATTAGGGTGAGATTCCTTTTCAAATGCGCTACGCGCCAAGCAAAAGGAAACTAACTATGACAACTGCATTAGCAAACATAAAATTCAATATTGATTTAGGTAATGAACAACTCAACAAAACTGCATTAGCAGTGAATGGTGGGATCATTGAACATCAATTCATCATGTACAAACAACGCTTAGAGCAAATTGAATGGTTTTACCAAAATCAAAGTTGCTTTGAGAGTGTGTATAAATACATTTCTAGCCAAACCTACAGCTTTTTTGCAAACAAAATAGAAGTAGCGCTGGAACAATTAAAAGTGTCTTCTTGGAAGGAGTTACTTCACACAACCGGATTGTATGACGTTCTGCCAAATCAACGAAAAAAGGAATGGGAAAACCAAGAAGAATGGGTTGATTTTAATGAGGAAAACATTAAATCCACTTTGTTCGCCCTACTTAAAGAGCAAGGTAAATTCACCGCAGAAAAGATTGATGGATGCTTTAAAAGCCTTTCTAAAGAGCATATCACCAACCGACCAGAGGGATTCTATAAACGCTGCATCTTCGCGTTAGATAGAAATAACGGGGGGTGGCATGATTATCTCAGTGGGATGGTGGATTGCATTCATGATTTTAGAGCAGTGATTTTGCTTTTAACAAACCGAAACACCAAACTTTTTACCGTATATCATACTCGTCAGTTATTAGACACTGTACCGCATGATGGACAATGGTATGAAATGGATGGTGGTACGTGGAAAATTAGACGCTATTTGAAAGGAACATGTCATATTGAATTTCACCCCGAGATCGCATGGCAGCTCAATTCAATATTAGCAACAATATATGGGGCAGCGATCCCACACAAGCACCGTCAACCAAAGAAAGAGAAGCAATCAAAAGTGGTTATCCTACGCGATGACTATTTAACGGTTGAAGTTCTTAATGCGTTAAATGAATTTACGCACAAGGGTTACAGTGCATGTAAGAGATCGAATAGCGGAGCATACCTGCTATTTATAGCTACACACAACAAAGACAAGCACCTAATTAAAGAGCTTGAACGTGTTCTTCAGTTAATCGGTGGGGTAAAAGCTCGTTCTATAAAAGCCCAGACGGCTTTTGAGTTTGAATATAATCCTGTCGATATACTGAATGAAATCCAACGAATTGGTTGTATTCCTGATAAATTGTCACATCAGTTTTATCCAACCAATCAAGTTCTTGCTATGGAAGCCGTTGTTCTGGCCGACATTAAGGACGGTGATGCTGTTCTCGAACCAAGCGCAGGGCAGGGAGGGATTGCAAAATTCTTACCGGCAAATGCCACTCTCATTGAAGCAAGTAAACTTCATTGTGCAATATTGAGAGGAATGGGTTTTGAGAATGTAATGGAAGCAGATTTTGTCACTTATGCCAAAAACACTTCTGATTACTATGATGCAATAGTTATGAATCCTCCATTCAGCGAGGGGCGAGCGGAATTGCATTTGAATTTAGCACTGTCATTACTGAAAGCTGGTGGCCGACTATCGGCAATTTTGCCGGTTTCAGCAAGAAACTATAAATTACCTGATGGATTTGATTACGAATATTCAAGTGATAGGAATAATCAATTCGATGGTACTAGCGTCTCTGTTGTCATTTTAAAGGCAACGAGACAATAAACAAAAGCCCAATCAATTCATTTTGATTGGGCTTTTTTGTGACCTAATTGTATGTGATTGAAGCATCGCTTTCCCTCTAATCCACATTCAGGAACAAGGTGATAAACAAGGGATGACACGAAAAGAAGCAATCCGATAGGAAATCCGATTAAAGGATGAACCATCATTCCTCTTGTGAGAGAGTAATAAAGTCTCATACCAAGTAATAAAGATTCATACTTAGTATTAAAGTATCATACTAAAATGGCAGCGATCGCAATCGATACGCTGCCATTCCTAAATCGAAAATGCCCCAAAGCAATTTAGATTGTTTACTCCACTCAAGTATCTGTTCCAAATAAGCCCTAATTTTTGTTATGTTTGGTTCATGGCAAGGATCATTGGTTTTCCTTATAGTTTTCAATAAAGATTTTATTTAGTGGGCTTACAGTACCCGCAAAATGTTCGCCAATAACATGGGTATAGATTTGTGTCGTCGCTACATCTGAATGTCCTAATAGCTCTTGGACTGTACGAATATCTTGCCCCGAGCGCAGCAGTTCGGTAGCGAAGCTATGACGGAAGGTATGGCATGTTATTCGTTTATTAAAGATTTTAGCCTGTTGCACCGCTCGTTTGAGAGCCTTTCTTGGTGCAGAATCGTGTAAATGATGCCGACAAAGCTGATTAGTCAGTGGGTGCCGACAGATGCTTAAAGAAGGAAAGATAAACATCCAAGCAATTTGTTTAAAAGCGTTCGGGTACTTTTTACCAAGGGCGTGTGGAAGCGAGGGACCGATGCCTTGTTTGATATCTTCTTCTTGTATTTTTGACGCTTTCTGAATTTGCAATTGAAGAGAACCAATTAACGTTGGGCTAAGTAAAGTTACGCGATCTTTTTTCCCTTTCCCATCTCGCACGGTTAAAGATAGGTTTTGTAAATCAAGATCTTGAACTCTAATTCTCAAACACTCATTAACTCTAAGTCCAGAACCATACAACAGAGAAAAAATGATGTGATTAACACCAGAAAGGTGTGACAGTATCAGTTGGACTTCATTTGGCGTAAGTACGCTCGGAACCTTGCGCTGCTTTTTAGCATAAGTAAAACCTAGATCACCAAGCGGTCTTTGTAAAAACTGGTTGTAAAGGAACGCAATCGCATTAAGCGCGACTTTTTGAGTGTTGATAGCGACGTGTTGTTCATTAGCAAGATAAGACAGATAGGCTGTTACCTCAGTCGTTCCCATATCTTGAGGATGCTTTAGCTTATTAAAGCGAATGAAGTATTTTATCCAGTATATATAGGCCTTTTCTGTTTTGAGGCTATAGCCTCGCATTCGCATGTGTCTACGGATTTCTTCAATGAATTTGCTTGCCATTTCCCACCTCCCAAAACTGTTTTTTTATACAGTTTATTGGTGTTAGAAGGAGTTTGAGTATGAAAAATGGCTTGTTTTATCAGGAGTAGTGGCTCATTTTGTCGGCAGAGCAATTAGTAAGTCGTTGTTAATAGGTAAGTTGAAGCAAGAACTCCCCAAGATAACATGCCACGTAAAAAGTGATAACAGGCCGGCTCGTTTTTATGTGAAGGTAAAATAATAAAATTTATGTATATTCTTTATTTTTTAATGGTTTATGTTAGATTGATTGTAAGTTAGGTTGGAGGGAAAACGAGCCGGCCTGTTATTAAGAATGTTATGTGTTTTTCTTGTAAGCGCCGTAATTGAACAAAACTTTTTTCTAGCCATGCGGCGTGGGTAGATCAAAAATCAGCGCCTTAGAGCGTCAATTTGGCGCCTTATTTTTGTGATTTTAAGTGGTTGCAAGTTGCTGTTTTTAAGGTGTTTATTTTTCTTGAGAACTGGTTGGTAAATGTTAGTCTTCGACTCAAATAAAAAGAGGGCTACAAAATGGATAAAACAGACCAGTTATATGTACAAGCTGACTTTTCACATCAAGACTTGAGTGGTCAGTATTTTAAAAATTGCAAATTTTTCTGCTGTTCCTTTAAACGGGCAAACCTCCGCGATACACAATTTGTAGATTGTTCTTTCATTGAACGAGGAGAATTAGAGGGGTGTGATTTTTCTTACTCGGATCTTAGAGACGCATCTTTTAAAAACTGCAGTCTTTCAATGTCGTATTTCAAAGGTGCAAATTGTTTTGGTATCGAGTTCAGAGAGTGCGATTTAAAGGGGGCAAATTTTGCTCAAGCTAGCTTCATGAATCAGGTATCGAACAGAATGTATTTTTGTTCAGCCTATATAACAGGTTGTAATCTGTCATACGCAAATTTTGAAAGGCAGTGTATCGAAAAGTGTGATTTGTTTGAGAATAGATGGATTGGTGCAAATTTGAGTGGGACATCATTTAAAGAGTCTGATTTAAGTCGGGGAGTATTTTCTGAAGGGTGCTGGAGCCAGTGTAGGTTGCAAGGTTGTGATTTGAGCCACTCGGAGCTGTATGGTTTAGACCCCCGGAAAGTTGACCTTACAGGTGTAAAAATCTGTTCGTGGCAACAAGAACAACTTTTAGAGCAATTAGGTTTAATAGTAGTACCTGACTAAATTTGATGGTTTGAACACACACATAACAAACGCCTCAAGAGGGACTGTCAACGCGTGGCGTTCCCAGTCCCAATGAGCTGTGGTGGTTACGGTTGTAAATTTAAGCCGTGCGGTAGCGTTGCCAGCCCCTTAGGCGGGCGTTATAGCAAAGGAGATAAACGTTGAGTAAGTCAATATTAATAGGTTCGTTAGTGATAGGAGCTGCTGTTTTAGCTAGTCCATTTATATTTGATAAGGTAAAAACAGAGCAGCTAAAAGCTGAGAGGCAGGAAACTGCCAAACAAACCGAAATCGCAGACGTTATAGGCTTAGGTAATGCTGCTGATATTTATTTGCTAGAAACTGGTAAATGTCCGGAAAAAGGGGAGGACTTACTGGGGAAAGTTATCAAAAGATTACCTCGCGATAGGTATGGCCTTGACTATATTACTAACGGTGATTGTAAGTTTGAGTCTACTAGTGGAATTAATTCAGAGAGTTATTGAATATTTGCTATAACAAACTGTTTAAGAGGGATTTGCAACGCGTGGCATTTTTACTATGCGTAGGGTTTAGTGTTTAAGGTGTTATGCGGCGACTTCGGTATTGCGTTGCTCACCCCTTAACAGGGCGTTATGTTTACGGGAGAAAATGGTGATTTTAGGACTCAATCATATAACCATTGCAGTTAGTGACTTAGAGCGCTCTCTTAAGTTTTATCGGGAGACGTTGGGATTCACTGCTCACGCTAAGTGGGACAACGGGGCTTATTTGTCAGTAGGTGAACTCTGGTTTTGCCTTTCTCACGATGAACCTTGCCCCAAAACCGACTATACCCACGTAGCCTTTGATATCGAACCAAAAGAATTTGAAGCCTTTGCGAAGCGTGTAGTTTCATTGGGTGTGGAAGTTTGGAAACAGAATAAGAGTGAAGGACAGTCACTTTATATCTTAGACCCGGATGGCCATAAACTAGAGATACACTCTGGCTCCCTTAAAAGCAGGTTAGAATCCCTAAGAACTAAGCCGTATAGTGGACTCGTTTGGCTTTAAACATAACAAACAATTTAAGAGTGATTCAGCACGCTTGGCATTTTTGGTTTGAGTCAAGTTTAGTGATTACGGTGGTAAAATTGAGTGTCGTGGTCGCGTGCTTCACACCTTAATTGGGCGTTAGGCTTCAAGGAGGAAGTTGTTAGTGTTGATATCACAATGGGAATCCAAAAATTTGGTTTTCACTGAGTTTTCAAGTGATGAGGCGGAGCTAGCCAAGTCAATCTTTGACAGTAACTTAAATGTACAAGCAATGGACCCAACGTTTAGGGAATGGTCTATCACCGAGTATGAAAAATTAATAGCTGAAAGCAACAAGTCAAAATTATCTGACGAGCAAGGTGCATTTTACCTAAGAAAAATTAGCACAAAGAAAGGTGAAGTGGTTGGTTACATACAGATAGAGTTTCATGCTCCGTCAACTGGCATACTTTGGCTTCCTATGTTAACTATTCTACCGAGTTTTAAAGGTAAAGGCTTGGGTTCAGAAATAGTTAGTAGTGTTATCGCCGTAGCCTGTGAGTACGCAAATCTACAAAGCGTAGGTTTAAATGTTTATGCAGAAAACATTTCTGCTTTTAGGTTCTGGTATAGACAAGGTTTTACGCAAATTAGAGCTTTCGATCAAGAAATAGAATTCGGCAAAGAATACAATTGCTTAGTGCTATATCGTGAGCTAGAAGCCTAACAAACGCTTTAAGACGGATTCGCAACGCGTGGCATTTGTGGTTTGCGGCAAATTCAATGATTTAGGTGGTATGCGGCAACATCGGTATTGCGTTGCTCACCACTTAAGCGGGCGTTGTTACTTTCCCATACTTCAGTTAATCCGTTACCTCCTAATTTACTAAAATATATAACTCGTTTTTGTCCAAAAACGAGTTTGAAAGCGTTGGTTGGGGCATGATTTTTATAGAGCATTACCAGAGTTCGCTCGACTTGTTGATTTGACCAGTCAATGGCAATTGCTTTTAAACAAAGTCGAAGCCGGTGAGCTTACAAGTAATGATTTTAAATGGAAAGTTAAGCAATTTGTCGATGAAAAAGTTATCGAACTAAAAGCTACGGGGTTGTGAGCTGTATGCCATATTATTACCGTGGTAATAATGCGTACTTGGTTGACAATTACCCACCCCTGTGCAAAATTAAAGACTCAAACACTCACTTCTCTCTCGGGCATTTTAGAGAAGCGTTTTAGCCCATACCACCAGCCATCCTCGGCTAATCTATCCCCTACGGGAAACTCCAATCACACTTATCAACAAATTTTCGCACTATCGAGATCAAAATTAATTTTTGCTCGATGTGTGCTTTGTTGCATTTGTACTACGCGCTTTGCGCAAAATCTAAAGGAAACTAACTATGTTCGATACACAAACAGTAGAGCAATTTGCTCAAGTTCTAGCTAAAACATTGGTGACAGAACAAGCAAAAGCAAATCGTGCTGAGGCCGCGAAATTTTTAGGCTACCAAGGCACCTCCAACAAGCAAACAATTGAAAAAGTTTCGGCAAATTCATTGTTTGAGATACTAGATGAACCATTTAATGAAAGCGTTAACATTAAAGTCAGAAAGTGGTCATTACCGCACGTTGCAGTTCCTTCAATCAAAGAGAATTATTTCTTCAGAAAAGATCTCCTTGTAGAAGTAAATGCACTTGTATTACAGCCTAGAAAATATGGTTTATTTTTAACAGGCAAAAAAGGGACAGGTAAAAGCTCCATTATTGAACAGTATTGCGCTCGAACAGGGCTACCTCTGTATCAAGAAACTGGGAGCTCAACTACTGAATACCTTGATTTATTTGGCACCACCTTACCGACCGTCAGTGGTTCTATTAAGTTTCTCGCAGGGAAGCTTTTTACTGCCATTAAAGAGGGAGGGATTTATCTTCTTGATGAAATTGACATGATGAGTGCTGGCGAACTTGTAAAGCTTAATGAGCTTTTCACTGCTGACAAAATTTATGTTCCTCAAATAGAAGAATGGGTCAATGTACATAAAGACTTCAGATTTGTTGCTACCGGCAACACTAATGGGTCTGGTCTAAGTGGTTCTTATGTTGGTGCAAACGTATTAAACGAGGCGTTTATGGATCGTTTTTACGTTATCGATGTACCTTACATGACGAAGGAACTAGAACAGAAATTCATGGAGTCTGTTGTTTCTGACATAGAGCAGAAATATGGCTTAGCGAAAAACAAAAGTTACCAAAACAAACGAGCGGGGGTTTTACCTCTAGCCTCTCAAATGGTTGAAGTAGCTCGCGCAATTCGCACCTCCGCTGAACAACAAGACCTACCGGTACTGTCATTACGTGGATTAGAACGTTGGATTTTTAAATATCTAACAGGTAAATCCATCCTTGATAGCTTCAAAATTGCTTACGCAAACACTCTGGATGAGCCAACCAAGGAAGCTGTAGTTGAAATTCTGACTACGCACATTCCAACGGTACAAGCCGCTTAATCAACCAGTCCAATATAGTCCAATATTAGCCTCCTTTTCGGGGGCTTTTTCTATCGTGCTTTGCACAAAACTAAGGTGAACTTATGAAAACTACTAAAGATCTAATTCCAGAAGGATACACAGTCTATATTCTGAAAATTTCTAAGTGGACAGCTAAACGAAATCTTCAATCGAGCGACCTAGGTCTGGACAAGCAAATTACTAAACGCTTGGCCTCTCTTGGGACGATGAATACGTTTGATGATGAAACACTAAAACCATTCCGTAATTGGTACTTACAGGCGCACTCATTGTGCAATCAGTTTGGTATTAAATTTGGTGATGGATACTTATTCCCAATTAGTAAAGTTTCTTGGCTTGAATCCCGCTTAACTCAATTGAGTCAAGCATGGAATCAACTCTCGGCTCAAATCGTTGCTTCTTATGAAAATGAGTTGCGTGCATGGGCTGTTGAGGCAGAAAAGGAAATTGAAGGCTTTGGGGAAATCATTTTGCAAAGAGCGTTCTCAAAAGAATATGTGGCTAATCAGTTACAATTCAAATGGCTAACGCTTGACCAAGAAATGAAAAGCCTAGGTTCTGCTTACATTGATGAAATAGCTTCGGCTGCTTGTGATAAACAAGTTGCAATCGAGAAGAAAATGCAAAAAGAAAAAGCAGCAAAGAAAGCCAAAAATGGTTTTTTAACTCGCTTTGATATGCGATTTTATGATTCGATTGTTGATAAGATGAGAGCAAATACCTTACTTGATCCAAGTATCAGCCTCTTGCTTGCAGAAGTAGATGCTGTCTATCGTGCGTACAATGATATACCTGAGAAAGATGCTGTTTCAGATCATCCAGATTTTGTTGCTACGTACTTAAAAACTCTTTCCATTCTTGCAAACCCAAGCCTAATAACCTCTGGTTATTCTGGTAATGGAAAAGCAGCTCATGAAGAATTTGGCGATATAGCATTGCTAAATTTTGATGATGCGGAAGACACCCCACAGCCTGACACTACAGCTTCACATAATTCATCTAAAGAAAGCTCTGGTATCTCGCAAACTAACAACCTTGATGAAATTGAACTATCAGATTTAGATCTCGAAAGCTCAAACAACAAGGAAGAAACCAACGTTAACAATACTGAAAGTGAAGAAGCCGATTTATCAGAAATTGATGAATTAGATACTGATTTGCTTTTTGATATGTTCTAACTCAATTCGCCCCGTTCGGGGCGTTTTACCAATCGTGCGTTGCACAAAACTAAAGGAAACTAACTATGTCAATATTAAAATCATTACCGGTGTTTATTGGTGGGTTGATGAATGAATTTCAAGGCATGAGGCTACTCGTAACCGCTAACCAAGGGGATGCGTACTGTCAAAAGTCTGGAGGTTGTGTTCGTATAAATATTCCACCATTCGATCCGAGTGATGAAACACTAAAATGCGCTGCGTATGCTTACTCAATTCATGAGGCTGGACACGCACGATATACAGATTCAAAAGAGTACAGCAAGGCGGCCAAAAAGTTTGGTCAGCTCGCTGGTTTTTTGAATATCTTTGAAGACTGCTTTATTGAGAAGAAATTATCATTAGATTTTGCAGGTGCCAAAGCGAAGCTAATTTGGCTACGTAAGTATCTAATTGATGATAATACGCTTGATAATGCCTCACAGCTTTCCAATTCATCGTTACTGCATAATTACATATATTGTCGTTCATTCGGCTATTCAGGGTACTTCTCTGTTTATGAGCGCTCTATCGGTATATATGCAGATTGCTTAATCAAGCGCGGGTTTGAAAAAGCAAAATTAGAAAAGTTAAATGAAATACTTTTCGATGTAAGGCTAATCGATGAGACTATTGGCAGTATTATGCTTACCGATAGATTGATCAGTTTTTTTAAAGATCAAGAAGACGATAGCTGCATAGACGAAAAAGCCGATGGTGACACTGACGGTAAAGCCGATGGTGACACTGATGGTAATGCCGATGGTGACACTGATGGTAATGCCGATGGTGACACTGATGGTAATGCCGATGGTGACACTGATGGTAATGCCGATGGTGACACTGATGGTAATGCCGATGGTGATACTGACGGTAAAGCCGATGGTGACACTGATGGTAATGCCGATGGTGATACTGACGGTAAAGCCGATGGTGATACTGACGGTAAAGCCGATGGTGACACTGATGGTAAAGCCGATGGTGATACTGACGGTAAAGCTGGTGGTGATACTGATGGTGATAAGGCAAAGCCTTTTGACCTAAGCAATGCTGTGAATGGTTTTGAAAACAATGGTGAACTTGATGCGGGTAAGGTTCTAAAAGACCTGCTATCACAAGGTGTCGATAATTTCGAAACTATTTCATTGCCTGTAATGCCGCAACTGGTAAGCATTCAAAATTATCCTGTCGTAAGTCAGGCTGCAGATATTATGAATGATGCCAATAAGCTTTCATCTTCTTTAAGGAGATCGCTACACGGTTTAGTCCAGGCTAAATACGCGAAGAAAGTTGGAACCGGCAGAAAGGGCAAGCGTTTAACACAAAATGCAATCGAAAAGTTAACTAGGTTTGATCATAAAGTCTTTAGAACTACAACTGAAGTGGAATGTGAAAGTACGCATTTTCACATACTGATTGATAGCTCTGGGTCAATGGCAGGAACTAGAATAACTCAAACAATTGCATCAACAATGGCAATTTTGGATTCTTTGAAAGTATTCCATCACGTTAAAACATCTGTATATGGGTTTGGTTTTGAAAATACCTATGACGTTGCTGTGTTAAAAACGCCACAGCAAACACAGAGTATATGTTTGAATAACCTTACTCGGTTATGTACACGCGGATGCACACCTTTAGCACAAGCCTTAATGGCAACTCTTGTGCAGGCGCAATCCAGTGGCGACAACCGAAACGTGATTATTCTATTAACTGATGGTCTACCCGATGAGGAAAAGATGACTACTGAAATGATCAGGCAAATCCACAAGGAGCCTAACATTGAAATGTATTCATTAATGATTGATTCTGCCCCTGCAAAGGGAAAGGAAATCTTTGGTGATAATTTCACAGTAGTTAAAACATTAACTGATTTACCGAAAGCAATTTTTGAAATTGCAAAGAAATCAGCGTAAGAACAAAAAGCCCATTCATTTTTGAATGGGCTTTTTATTTTCTCAAATTGTAAAATCAATTAATGTGTGCGATATTAACAACTCAAACACTCACTTCTCTCTCGGGCATTTTAGAGAAGCGTTTTAGCCCATACCACCAGCCATCCTCGGCAAATCAAGTCCAATTGGACAAACAAATAAATAAACCATCAAAACCAATTTACAGCATCAAGCTGTAACTTCTCACGTTTGAACATTGAACTCACTCTTGTCGATTTCAATTTCATTCACTCCAATCTTAACTCTAAACCACAAGGGGCACTTTATGTCTTTTGCGACTTTTTACGTCTATATATCGGAGGCTAGTAAGCATTTGATAGTAGATAAACTAAACCCTAAACATGAACTTCTATCAATGGATAGATACTTCATTAACGAGGTTGAGGTATATCCAACAACTCTCAATGGAAATAAGGCATTCTGTTCGACTGCCTCAATAAAATCATTAACGGCTTATGCGATCAAACATAATTTGAAATATGAATTAGGGCTGATTAAACCGTTTTAATTCAACAACGTGCTTTGCACAAAACTAGGTTATTACTATGGCTAATTTTTTAAACTTAACTCAAGGTACTGATGAGTGGAAACAATGGCGCAGATATGGCATTGGAGCTTCTTTAGCTTCAACGGTCATTGATTGCAATCCATATAAAACTGCATACATCGCTTGGGGGGAAATCTGCGGATTCTGGGATGAACCAGACCTAAGCAGAAACCCGAACGTCATTAGAGGGGATCGCTTTGAGAATGAAGCGAGAATAAAATTCCAAAGAGGTGCAAGAAAGGTATTTGTTCCAACTTGTGTAGTATCTGATCTAGGGTATCCCTATATTGCGTCTTTGGACGGATATAATCAGATTTACAAAGAAGTATTAGAGATCAAATGCCCATCTGAATCTGCTTGGCAAGATATTGTTAAACGAAGAAGATTAAGCCATTCATACCGGCTTTATTACACTCAAGTACAATATCAACTCTTTGTCGTAGGTTGCAAAATCGGATACTTGGCGTTTTATAACGTTGAAACCGAAGAAATTATTTGCTTCAAAATTGAGGCAAATATTGCATATCAAGAATGGCTTGCTGAAAAAGTAAAGGCGTTCTTTGTACTGTGCGAAACAAAACAGCCACCTGAACTTTGTCCTAATAGGGATGTGATCACACCGGATGTTGCTAAGAACATTAGCATATCCAATTGGTTATCAGTTGCGGGAAATTTGGTTGATTTACTTGCAAAACAAAAGAAACTCAATAGTCAGCTTAAAAGCATCAAGGAAGAAATTTCTTATGCTGAATCTGATTTCATTGATTTACTTGGTGGGTTCAAGCAAGGTGAAATAGAAGGCGTAAAATGTTCAATATCCGAAAGAAAAGGTAGAACAGATTACAAGGCCGCCTATGAAGCTTTGGTTAAACAAACTGGTCAAGAGGTTGATATTAAAGGTTTTACAGGGGACATTTCACACTCCTATAGAATCAGTATCAATAAAAAATCTGGTGAGGAAATAACACAGAAGAACATCGAAGACACAAAAAATAGGATCGTAAATCAGCTTAACCTTGTTGGCGAAACTGATGACGACTTTAGTTTAATGGCTAACATGTTCTGAGTTATATGCGGCCATTTGGCCGCCATTTCCAAGACAACGTGCTTTGCACAAAACTAAGGCTACAACTATGAATAAATTAGAGTTATTTAAACTTCAAACTAAAGAAATTAAGCATTTAGTTTCCGGTCAGTGGACTAGCGTTTTGGCAGCTCTTGCGCCAGAAGTAAGCGATGCTGCTGATGGATTTACTGGAATGAAAAGGCCAGCAATTAAGTGCCCGTATCACGCTGCAAAATCGAAAACATCATTCAGGTTTTTAAAGTCTGGTGATGAAAATGGTGCTTGTGGTTGTTATACATGTGGCATTTGGAAAGATGGCTTTGAGTTCCTTATGGAAACTAAAGGAATAAACTTTAATGACGCAGTTCGTATGGTAGGTGAGCAAATCGGATATAGATTTGATTCTGCTTATGACACTACCAAACTGAACGAGCGCCTAAAGAAACAAGAAGCAGCGAAAAAGCAAAGGGAAGCGGAGCAGCGTAAGCGTGATGAAATAGAACGCAATAAGCAACTCCAAAAACTTTGTGACATGTGGGCTGATGGGTATTCACTTGATGCCCCCGAGTCGCAACCTGCAAGACAATATTTTGTAAATAGAGGTTTAGGCAATGTAGGGACTTTGCGTGGTGAAGTTATTTTTCACCCAAACTTACCTTACTATGCTGGTGAAGATATGGAATTAGTTGGTTACTTCGGATGTATTTTATCTCAAGTAAGAAACCCAAAGGGGCAACCAATTCGTATTCATCGAACCTACATTACAATGGACGGTAAAAAAGTCACTCATAATGGCGAGTCAGCGAAAAAGCTAACTCAGGATGTTCCGCTTATTCCTTTAACCGGTGCATCAATTCAACTTTCACCGGCTGGCACTAAAGTGCTTGGGGTCGGAGAGGGGTTGGAAACCATATTAGCTGCGATGGTAGCAACAAAAATGCCAGTGCAATGCTGTATTAATGCGGAATTACTAAAAAGCTGGACACCAGCAAAGGGAACCGAGTTTGTCTTTATTTGGGCAGACAAGGACGTTAGTAAAACCGGAATAAATAGAGCAAAAGAGCTACAAGAGAGACTAAACAAGTTAAATATCAAATCGCAAATCTGCGAACCACCAATTCCTATTCCCGATGGGGAGAAAGGTGTTGACTGGGCAGATGCTTACAATGAAATGGGTATAGACGCATTTCCTGAAGAAGCGATTAACTGGTATAAATACTTATAACTGAATGCGGGGTAACACCCGCATTGTGCTTTGCACTAAACACAAGGAATACTAAACAATGCTTTTATCAATGGCAGAATTACAGAAGCGTAAAGAGCTCGATATGAAGCTGTTCTATGATAACTACCAGCTAGTATGGTCAGTAGATGGAACCAAGTTTCAAGGGCGCATTAAGCTTTCAAAAAGTCGTGTTAGACCTATTGAATTAATGCTCCATTGCTACCAAGTTGTTTGCGACATATCTGTTAAGTTGGGCAATCACATAAGAAGAATGCCACCAACATTAAACGTCACATGTAATGTTGAGCTAACAAACAAACACGAAGAAGTATATGGGTTGATGGATCTAGTTACTGAATCAGTATCTAACATTAAAACTATCGAAGTGTTAATAGCGTTGGCTTATTCAGCTCAGCGTAGAGCGACATTTAAGTATGATGAGTGCTTGTACTTGGCCGACATTGAGAGTTATCCAGTGTTCCAACAAGATGAGCAGCATTTGATGTTTGCGTTAACTACAAAGCCCCTTGCTATCAATAAGGACAAAAGCTTTCTAGCAAAACACCGAATCTCACCGCACTTTATATATCGATTTATGCAACGGCATTCAGGTTTTGATAGGTCGCGTAATGCGATTGATCAAATTATCAGAATGCTTGAAACAACTGACTTCAAGATAATAAATAAGCCTGATGGTAATTTTATGGAGTTAATCAACGAGAAGACTGGCTATGCGTTTGTCGCATGTAAATTCAACAAGCAAGAAACGCTACATAGACTTCTTTTGGTTACATTGAAGCGTGACTACTATGATTTTGAGCCCGTTAACTCTTACTTTGATGAGGAATTAGAAAAGTTTGAGAAATTGGTTACGATCATTCCAATATAAATAAGGCCGCTTACTCGCGGCCTTGTTTTTCAAATTAAAAACGATAAGTCAATCCGACACGCAAGCCGTCTGCTTTTAAATCCATGCCATTTGTTGAGGAATCCAAGTAGTTCAAGTAGTCAGCATTGATTGAGAAACTTTTGAACATAATGAAATCGATGCCAGCGCCATAGGCAAAATCACTTTCTTTAAAGTCACCATATTGCTCAGAATCGATATGTGTTTTACCGGCACCAGCTAGTACATAAGGGCTGATAGAGTAGTTTTTTGAAAGCTTAATCGGGTATTGGGCTTTCATAAAAATCGTATATGAGCTTTCGAGCTTAACGCTGCCATACACTGAATTATCATCATCAATACCAGCAAGAACATTGCCCTCGATGGCCACGTAATCATTAAAATTCCAACCAAGAGTTGCACCTGCTACCCCTAGGTTATAGTCGGCATCACCAATCTTAACCTGCATTGGTGAATAACTTACACCTATGTAAGCAGGAAAATCCCAATCCCACTCCCATTCCGTTGCTTGTGCAGTACCGCCAACACAAGTTAGAGCGATAACTAAAAATTTAAGTTTCAATTTCATTTTTTCGACCTTTATTCCTATGTCCCCATGGTTTTTTAAATGATACGGGCATTGGGCTGATAGGTTAAAAATAGGCGGTTATAAATTATATGTTGCAAAAACAACCTATCAAGTATAGATTTATTTTATTGAATCAAAAGCATCGCGCACAACGAAATTGCGGAACAAAAGATTCAAAGAGGAATGAAAGGATTTTCTGGTGATTAAAGATAACGAGATTTCATATAGCATAAAGGTATGCCATCCAGTTCCCAGTGAGCTTATACATCAGCTTAATTGCATTCTTGGATTCAAAAAAGGTGGTTATTACTTTGAATTTAATGAAGAAAATGGGCGGCTAATTATAGCTCAAACGCACAATGATAGCTTTTTTGTTGACTGGAATACCTTTGAGTGCAAGGTGTTAGAGGCTGCGAAAATTGCTGCATTATTGCTTGATTGCGAACACAAAGAACGCAGGTTAACTCAATGTGCGTTTCACATTCTTGAGCGATTCATGAAGGTCACTAAATATCACAAAATCGAAAATCCATCATACCCTTTGAGCTTTGACGAATTGCAAGCCATCAAAAGCGGTACTCACATCGAAGTAGCAATAAGGAAAACCGCCAAAAACAAAAATCCTGAAACCAAAAAGGCTTTTGTGCTGACTAAAGTTTCTCGCGGAGAATCACTTTATTCTGCGCTCAATGGAAACATTGACGATTACTCAACTGAAGCGATTAGGAACCCGTACAGCATTCAAGATGAACCAAAATTTGCTGTCTTTTTGGATGAAAAGAAGGGACGCGGGAAGAAGAAACTGCACTTAATTCCAATAGATAGACTGAAAAAAAAACTATAAAAGAGGCCGCGATTTAGCGGCCATTTTTTTTATTGATTGTAAGATAGCTGCCCGACAGCAGATCTTAATTCTTCTTCCTCTGAGCTTACGTAAAGTGTTGTCGCATCGAGACTTTTTTGACCTAACAAGTCTCTCACTTTTTCGGGAGTACACCCACCTCGCATAACCGCATTAGCAAAAAACTTCCTAAATGAGTGCGTACTTAGCGGGTAGTTTAACCCAAGCTTTAACTTTACCTTTTTTAAAATATTGTTCGCGCCATTGGTGCTAATTGGTAGGTTCTCACTAAAATGATGCTTATTTGGAAATAGCAAGCCAGCAGTAATTTTTCTCTTATCCATGACGTTCTGCACAATTTCTCTCATTTCATCATTTACAAAAATTGTGACCATTGAGCCTTTCTTGGCTCGAGACTCAATTGCTTTAATCTCGGCTTCTGATAGCTGGTCCACACCTTTTTCTTTCAACCTTTTTTTCGTTAAGCGCGTTATGGCCATATTACAGGTTTTTTGCTGTGACAACGAAAAGCTATCAACGAATTTCCCAACTTCATTATCGTAAAAATCTTCAACCGTGAGCCAAGAAGCATCACTAAAACGAAGACCGGTTAACGCAGCCATGTGGAAAATCTGATACAAGGTTTCATTCTGTTTATAAACCTCATCAAAAATCGCATTCAGTTCCTTAACTGATTTTGGTGGTATGCTGGGAACCTTGGACTTCTTTTTCTTTGAAATGACACTGCCATTATCAAACTCATTAACAACCGCATCAATGCGCTTAATTTTACGCTTTTTAACGCTACTTGAGGCTTTTACTGCCATAAAAACCAACCTTATATAACCAATTGAAAAACAAGAATTTATTTAAAAATTCACCCCTCTAGTTGCTTAAATATAGCATACTTTTACTTGTAATACTTGCTAGTATTACAAGTAAATACCATAAAACCCAAATACACCAAACCAATGGCATTGATTTCCTTTTTTATTTTATATGTTACCGCGTCACAATAGTTAAGAGTAGTTACACCGTCACACTATTTTAAGGGGTGGAAATGGGTTAGATAGTGACAAAAGCAATCAGCAAAAAAAACCCACATCAAAAAATGTGGGCAACCCATAGAAGATCTATGAAAATAGGAGTTATAAATAAGGATGGGGTATATGTAGCTCTGTAACGAATCTCGAATTGTTATTTTTTTTCTTCTTTAATATTCTCACCAGTTGATTCAAGTAAGCATTCTAAAGATAAATAAGCAGCCTTGGCATTAATATATGCCGACTGTTCTTCTTTATTGGCTTTAGTGAAATCAAAGGTTTCTATAAATCGCTTAGCAACCGGTCGCAAGTCCTCAATTAAACTTTTTATATTTTCATCAAGGTTTCCATCAGATGCAGAAATAATTGATATATACCGAGATAAATACTGCTCAATTTCATTTTTTGGTTCATTTCTAACGCCCATCAAAAACTCAGTATTAGCATGACTCAAGCCTCCAATATTCTGCAGCAATTCACGCAGCTCATATTCCGAAATTGATTTATAATCACTCATATATCACCACCCAATAAAATCAATTACCTATAATTGTTTTGATCTCACTTGATGAAACACCTTGCTCTTTCAATTTCTGAATCATTTCATCGACAAGGGCTTTTTTTCGCTCTTGTTCTTCGCTCGCTTTTCTCAGCTCGTCAACTCGATCACTAAAAATTCGCGTTAACTTCTCTTGCAGCTTTGTGACTGCACCTTCATCCAAAGATGCAATTGCTCGCTTTACTCTCTGAGAAGATTTCAAAACAGCTAGATCACTATTAGAGCCCGCTTTTTTTGCTACAGAACTGGTTGTTGCGTTCATATTCACTCCAAATTCAAATATCGATTTCAGATCAGCAATGTACCAACTCTTTGAATAATCCAAAAATTTAGGTGTTCTAATCTCAAAATACTCAGAATCAGATTACTCTTGTGGCGATCTAATTCTCAGTATTGAGAAAAAGCATACAGATGCCCTACATTTAATGGTGCTTTTGATAAGATGTATGAATAACTGATCAATAAAATGGAATGAAATTGTCAGTGTTAAGATCAAAAGAATACGTAGAACGAGTCTACAAAGAACAGCGCAGCATAGAAAAGGCTGCCAAATATTCAGGCGTAGCCTATCCAACATTTTGGCGATGGCTGAAGCATTATGGAATTGAAACAAACAATGTTGGCTATACACCTGTTGAATCTGAGTTTACGGGCAGCGAGTGTCGTGATTTAAGGAGAAAGGCGGGTTTAACAATTGATCAATTATCTGAGCAGTCAGGAGTTAACCGCACATCTATTATCAACTTCGAATTAGGCAAGGCAACCATTAGAAAGAAAACCATCATCAATCTTCAAGCATCTCTAAATGGCTTACTCCCTTTCAACAGTAACGCTTAGCTTTATCAAACAGAAAGGAAACAGATTTGACATAGGCAAGTGCGGTAACTGACGCCAGAACCGGCAAATCACCATGAATAAAATACACCAATGCAAGAGCATATAAACCTGAAATGGCTGTGAATTTAAGCGCATGTGATACACATAGAGCGGAAACCAAGTATATCAGATACACACCTACCGTACCAAGTAATGATACCGCGAAAACAGCCTCAACCGGTGTTACTAGCAGATCCATAAATACCTCCACCCAATATAATACAAGTATTATGCACCAAACAAAGAACAATACAAGTATTACGTGCCTTTTACCGCCTAAATTACATTATTCGAACCACCTAAAATACCATGCTCTAATCTGTTTAAGCCTATTTCTGAGTAGAGCATAATGAGCATTATTAGAAAGATATTCAAAGACAAAAGTTCACCTCAACAATCACAGCAAAGCATAGGTACGAAGCAATTTACTACACCTATTGACGGCTGGTTTCTATCTGCACCAACAAGTTTTTGGAAGGACAAATTCGCTCATCAGATAAACTTAATCCGAGAGAAAGTGCGAATGAGCAACACTCACAGGAATATCTACTATGAGCCAGTGCTAGAGGCCATCATAAGCTTTTATCAAGCTCTACCGGCTTCTGAATATAACCACCATAGTCACAGTGGAGGGATGATAGAACACACCTTGGATGTAATGAACACAGCTTTAATCTATAAGCTCAATTTCTTTTATTCAGAAAGTGGCAAGGAAACGGACGTTGAAAATGAGTCAGATGTGTTTGCCTATGCCTGTTTCATTGCTTGCGCGTTGCACGATATAGGGAAGATAGTTACTGATTTGGATGTAGTGTACAAACCAATAGGTAGCGAAAAAGTAAAAGTATGGTATCCACTAATTGAAGCTCTACCGCTGAACTGCCATTACAAATACAGGTACAACCCTTTACGTCAGCATAAAACGCACGTACTAGCTTCACCTACGATGTTTACCCACATTGTGCCGCCCGAAGGTATTATCTGGATTAAGTCGTACCCTAAGTTATTCCAGTTCCTAATTAACACTCTTGCTGGAAATTACAAGGCTGGTGGGGAGATTGCGCAAGTATTGCAATTTTCCGATCAGGACTCAGCAAGTCGCTCAATGCTTGAAGGTACAAATATTGAAGCAAAACGAGAAGCAAATGCACCGTACTCAAAAGGTAAGAAATCAACAGCAGATATAATTGTCTCTATGATCAGACTTGCCATTGAGTCGAATGAAGTGCGCGTTAACGTTGCTGGTGGCGCAGTTTGGGTGGTGGATGACAAAATTTATGCAGTATCAAAAGTCATTATTGATAAAGCTCGCTCTATGGCCGCGCAAGCTGGCTATACGGCACTGCCAGAAAATACGGTTGCTCTGTTCTCAATGCTTTGTGATGCGGGTTACTGCGAACGCCATCCGATCACCAACGATATTATTCATACTATTCACATTACCATGCCTAATTCAGCAAGCGAGGCATGGAAATCTCAATTAACATTTCTAGTATTTAAACGTGAAGCATTAGATCCTAACAACACACTGAACTTGGCAAATGCTAATGCTATTTTAAAAGACAATACAGCCAAAGATGGTTACAAAGCGAAGAAGTCAGCAAGTGAAACAGGAGAGGAGCACAAGGCTGAATCTACACCTATTACTGAGACTAAGAAGGAATCTGAAACAGCAGCGAACCCATTTACGTTAGACCATTCATCTCTATTCTCGCAAACTACGAACAAGCCTCAACCAGAAACGAAACCACTGTCTGAGGTAATAAAAAGCTCACATAGCACCATCACAGTGCCAACCCAAAAACCCGCTAAAAAGACCAACCCCTCAAAGTCAAATGATGCAGAGGCCAAGACCTTACAACCAGAAACCAAATCAACAGAATTAAATTTAAACCCCTTTTATTCAGCAAAGCTCGAACCCAAAAAGGCACAAGCGCAAGCAACAGGCAAGGGTGAACAGGGAGCAAGTGAGTCTGGTCACGAAGCAAAAACCACAAAATCGAAAAACAATAGTAAGGACTCAAACGTAGAAACCGTAAAATCAACCGGTACTAACACTGATAGAAGTAATGGTAGTTATGATGGCAGCAAGGAAAATCTACAAAAACAACTGAGCAAACCAAAATCGAGCAAACTATTTATCCCAAGCTACCCAACAACAGAAAAGCAATCACCACCAAATCCATTTAGTAAAACACTAAAAGGAAACATGTCATTGCAAATGTTCATGACAAGCAAAAACATGGACGAACAAAAGGAGTTTGCCCTTTCCAACACACCAAATGCTAAAGAGTTCTCTGAATGGATAAAGGGGTCAATTGAAGAAAAGGTACTCACATATAACATGCTACATAGGTACAGTGAGGTTTATTTCATTCAAGAAGGTGTTTTCATCTGTATGCCAAACCTTATTCACACCTACAACAAGCAACAAAATAAAAGAATCGACTCCTCATCAATGATAAACGCACTAACCAAGGAGAGAGCTGTTCATATCGGAACAACGAAAATAAGAACAATGCTAATGAAGAAAAGGGAACTAAAGGGCTTAGTATTGAAATACGAACTATTCAATGACTGGTTGGTAAGCAATAACATTAAAATAATAGAATCGAACAAATATGTCATAGTGGCTTAGCAACAATTCCATAGCAATTAAGCATATTTAACCAGATTTAATCTCAAAAACCTTTCATCATGTCAATACCGACAGATTGTTAGGTTTTTTTGTGTCAAAGGAAAGTCATGCTCATGTTAGCTATTTTCAGGGTGATTTTTTTAATAAAAGTAAGGATAAATATATTAATAAATAAACATTAGGTGACTCACGTCACACTTTTATTTATTTGGTGGTTAAAAAATCACAACGCATCAACCTAATCAATACAATTTAATTCATGAATGTGACAGTCAAATTGATTTAGCAATTGATAGTCAAATTAACTATCAAAGCATCATGGATTTCGAAAATGAACGACTCAAAGGCAATTAACAAAAAACTTACTAGACTGGTGAGTAAACCTAGAACAATAGCGAATAAAATTTCTATTGCAGCGTGTTTATATAGATTGAAGACAACTCAAGTCGATCAGAGATTGTCATATTCTCAATTTTGTTCGATGGGTTCTTATCGGCAGCATATTTCACGAAATACATTCAATAGATATATTCACCTTAGCAGGTATGCTGATATTTTTTCAGAACGTGTTTACGTAGAAACAATTGCTGAACTAGAAGCGTTCATGTGCGAGTTTGTTGATATTGATTTTGAGGACATTGAGGAAGCTGTAAAAAGCTGCGCAACCTTACATACCGCACCTACGCTAAAAATAATTTCTGAGAAGTTAAAAGGGCGCTCATTCAATGCAAACGTCCAATCTCTCATTAATTATGCAAACGATATTTTGCCCGCCTCTGGCTTGTGCATAGTTCAAAATGAATCAGCTCAAAATAGATTTGTTGTTAACTTAGACAAAAGCATTTGCGATGAGATCGTTTATAGAAACTCAGCAACCAATTCAAAAGAAGGCAACCTAAAAACATTTTTATCAGACTTTGTTGCTTTATATATCTTCTTAATTGAAACCTCTGGCGTTCTTTGTTTCAGGAACACTTATTCGGAGTGTTTAAGGCTAAAGCTAACACCGTACATGGATATTGATACAAACAATCAGTTTGAAATCGTTCCATTAACTGACGCCCCAGAACGCCAATCACCAAAAATAATCGTCAACCTTTGGCGTCAGTTTTTTACGATTCTGGCCAACTCAATGCCTGATAAAGATGAGGTTCTACCTTTGGCCGATCTTAACTACGAGCAAATTATTTGTAATTACATGCAAACAACCAATCGAATCAGAACGCAAGACAAGATGCTTGAAATATCAAGGAGATTTCAATGATAACTAGTCAAGAAGTAGCTCTGGACGCGATCACGACTTTAGATTTGATTCGCTCTGAAGCACTAACAAAATCAGCATTTGATTACGTAAAAGCTGCAAAGCAAATTCACGTTGAACCTGAACTTTTCCAACAATTTCTAAGGGTCAATCTATCAATCGATTTGGTCTACAAAGGAATGGCAAATTTGCCTAACCCTAAAGGGCACCCGTTTATTTGCAGTGAAAATAGACAGGCATTTTTCGAAAATATTGTTAAAGCAAGCTTAGATATGGAGTAGCAAACATGTTCAGCCCTAACATTCAAATCAAAATCATTTTATCTACGGTTGGAACGGTAAGATCTGCATTATATGTCAAAGACACCAAAACAATTGGCTTATTGAACTTAACAGAAGAAACCGCAAAAAAAATTGTTGGCACCGTAGATGAGATCGTTAAATCCGGTGACTTGAGCCAGCTATTAACGAACTCAATCATAAAGAAAATTTCTATATTTTCGTAATGAGATTTTAAACATGAATGTAGATACGCTTCAGCTTATCACCATTAAGCAACTAAATATGCTCTCTCTTTTCTTTAGTAAATCCATTAAAGAGTATCAAAGACGCAGCATAGAATGCTTATACGGGCTAAACAGAGAACACTACTTATTGCTATCAAATTGTACGTTAAGGCACGAGCTTATCATTGCCTTGAACCACTACATTTCTAACCATCAAAAGCTGCCTTTACTGAACGAAAACATTGCACACTTTATGACGGAATATGAGCACATAATCAGTGTAAACATCTTGATGGAGGACTGTCTAAATTCTGGGATTAAGCGCCAAACCGCCATCAAAATTTTTAAACCAATACTTAGATGCAATAAACGCACTATAGCCACATTTTATTCATCTGATTTCCTCGATAGAGGAAAGCGCAAGCTTGGTATCGCTGATGAATTTCGATTAGTTGAGATCATCAAATCCGAGTTTGGCACACACAGAAACATAGAAATTGAACGTCTGGAATACGCACGATTTTTGTTAAAACTATCAAAAGTTTTGCTGCACTATCCAATCGCGACAATTGAAGCAACTCTAAATGAACACCAATACAACTTCATATTAAGGTGATAACACAATGGAAAAAGATAACTTACTTGAGTCTGAACACCTAGGTGGGACGATTGTTTTTGATGATGACAATCTCTTTGATAAAGTCGCGATCAACAAGGGGCAAAAAGCAAAAGGCAATCTTGGTTCTATTGAGCTTAAAACTAGCTTCTACACCAACATAGCCATCGGTCTTTATAAAGGCGAAGAAAGAAAAGAAAACAAATTTGCACGAGCAGGTTTAACAAAGTTTGATGACATTCTACGCCGAATCGAAGATGCCGCAGCTAATGATGACCCGTTTGCAGATCAGGTTATTATGGATATTCACGCGAATATTTTGGAAGCAGAAGAAGTCTTGGCCTCGGCAGATCAATATCTCAAACAATTAGCTCAAGCCAAATTTAGAAACGTTTCTGGCTCTATCAAGCAGCCGAAAAAAATGTCAGTTTTCGATGTGCATTTACGCACAAATATCGGCTTGCACGTCTTCTGGATGCTGCGTGATGCTGATGAGATTATTCGATTCAATTTGTTCCAAAAAGCAATCGCAATCATTGACGAAGCTGCAGCAAGAAACGTGAACCTAACAGTTGCAAATGCGTTCTGGAAAATCTACTCGAATGTGTTCCGCTGGCACCCAACCGGTATCACACGAGCAGAGCTAAAATCAAACACGCAACGCGCACAGCAAGCAATTGAAGAAAATAAAAGAATAACACTAACGGAAGGTGTTCTTGCAGGAACAGAGCGTTCAACGTTCGCACCTAAACTGAAAACCAAGCCTGAAGAAGATGTTCGCCCATTACTTTCACCAGAAGAACAAGAGCAGGTGGTGAAAGAAAAAGTTCAACAGCGAAAAGAAATAATGGAAGAAAACCCATTATCAAAATAAGCAAACTCCTCCCCAAAAAAGCGAGTGAAAACTCGCTTTTTTATTGCATATAATTCGAATCAAATTGCACAAACTAAACATATCAAAATGCACAAATAGCGAAACTGCAACGCTGTCAAATTGAACAAACTAGACTATTAAACCAATTATCAAATTGCACAAATTATAAAATATTACCTAATATTTCATCTTAACTACTGGCTATCAAATTGCACAAATTGCGGTGTCAAATTGCGCAAACCAATATATCAAATTGCACAAATCTATATATCAAATTGCACAAACAACACGTATCAAATTGCACAAACCAACCCTATTTAAAATTAATTATTTAAAATAAAAGTTAAATAGCTTGTATGGATAATCCTTTGTATGGATAATCTTTCGCAGGGGAGTGTTATACCCCTGAAAAAACGTAACACCCTTGATGCCTATTAGTAGGTATCGGTGCGAATCATATTAGAACTCATCCCGAATGAGCTTCTATGCACTTGAAACCATGATTCTACTGAAAACATTTCTTTAATTAGAAATCCAATGAGGCCAACTGGTTTATAACTAGTTGGCCTTATCCTTTTCTGCATTCTAATAAACCGCCTAAATTAGCCAGCCTAATAAAATCCAGTTTTAATGTGCCAACATCAAAACCAATTATCAGGTAGGGTAAAAATGCAATTTAAAAAATCCATCATTCCATTATTAGCTTTGCTTTCAGCATCATCATTCGCTAACGCGCAAAATGTTTACATTGAAGACGGGCTAAGCTTGGTAAAAGTTGGTGCAGATAGTCGCCAAGAAGATCCAATTTCAAATATTTCATCAATTACCTTTCCAGCGTCATTAATCACAATCGGCCAAGCTGTAAATTACTCATTACTACCAACCGGTTACGACCTAGAAGATCGCACAAAGTTTGATCCTGAAACACGCACGGTACTCATGAGAAAGATCCCACGCACCCAACGTAAGTTTGAGTACACAACCATCGAGCAAGTCATTCAAGCATTAGTTGGTAATAGCTTTGCCATCAACAAAGACAAAGTATCACGCACCATTTCAATCGAATACAAATCTAATTAATCGGATTAAAGACAATGAGCAAAGATAAGAATCAAGATAAAGACTTTGACGTTCTAAACGAAAAAGTAGATCCAACAATTTCACTTAACGATTTGGATACGGCAAATACCGAAAGCACTGGCACACACACAAAACAAGAAGATCCAAACACCGCAGAGCAAAACATCAGTGAAACTAAAACCAATCCAGAGCACCAGAGTGGAGAAACCAACACGGAAGAACCAACTAGAGAAAATGAAAACGCAACTGACATTAGGAAGTCGAGCGATAGTAATAACCCCAAATGGCGTTGGAATTTTCTTAACACAATTCTAAGTCTATCTGCATTGGGTGCCGTCAGCTTTTTAATTCTAGTTGGGAACCCACTCTCATCTAAATCTGACACGCAGGTAGCAAGTAACAACATCAAAGACATTTCTAAATCGGTAACTGCGTTGCGCGGGGAAGTTGGACAACTCAGTAACAGCATCAAATCAAAAGTGGACAACGAAACATTTCTCAAAGAGCGCCAGAAAATTGAATCTCAAATCACCGAAACAAAGCAAACACTTTCGCAAGTGAGCCTTGCTATGCGTGAACAACAAAGCGCAATTGAAAAGCTACACGCACCATCAGGGTCAGAGCTTTCTTCATCTGAACTAAACGCAATAAAAAACGATTTACGAAACTTAACAGCCAAGCACAACGAAGTCGCACAGAAAGTTGCTTCTGCAGTTAACAAATACAATCAATTTATCGAAACGCAAAAGAAGAAATCAACCAATTTGAAATCATCAGTTCTTCTTACGCAAAGTGAGATAAACAAGTCACTAAACGGCAGCTCTTTACTCGGTATCAATGTGACCAATGGAATCGCTCAATCAATCTTCAACGATCCGAAACGTGGCGCATACATAGCAGAGGTCGGTGAGCAAGTGGGGGACTTAACAATCATTAAGATCACACCTGACCGAGTGGATGTGAAAAGCAAAGCACACAAAATTGGTTCACTAATTGCCGAGTAAGGACAAGATATGAAATTGACTTTAACCAAATCAAAAGCAGCCACATTAATCTCGACACTAATTCTGTTTGGGGCACCAAGTATCGCGAATGCCGCTAAGGTCGTTACAACCGAGCAAACATCCACTAGCTCTGATACTCAACTTGAAAGCATTGATGTGAACGGATTTGGAATTGAGCTGAGCGAAAAGGACAAAGCCATTGCCGAATCATTCTTATTAACCAATGAAGAAATGGCTAAGTTCAAATACATCATGGAGTACACACCTAGAAAATACTGGACACCAAACATCAGTCCAATTGTTGCTCTTGGTGCCGAGGCTAAATCAGACGAGGAACGCAGACACTACGCAGAGCTTGCGTACAAACTAAAAGAAGAACGAGAAAAGAAAGAGCTTCAATTCGCAAGAATTGGGGTGCAGGTAGAAATGGAGCACAATGAAGTAATGCGCTCTTGGAAAAGCAAAACTACAAGCAAATTTGGTTTTGCCGAACAGCTTCCTGAAAACAAAACATCTCTTACTAGCTTATTCATAAACGCGGCCAACTGTGACGCCAGCAAAAAGTGCAAAGAGTTTGTTTCCGATCTAGTGCTATCGAACTCAACCAACAACAAGCTTGATATTTACTTCAAAGACTCAAGCAACAAACAGATTACTGATTTTGCTTATAACAACGGCATTAAGTCATCAGCAGTTTCATCCGGTTCGATCACCTTGAACATAGAGAATGGTGAAATTGCCAATAGCAAATTAACCAAATACAAGATTCCTTTTGCTGTTACTCAAAGCAATCAAGGCTCACAAATAATCGAACTGAATAAGTGATTCTTGTCATGGCCATACTTAGATTTGGAAAATCAAAAAAGGCGATCACAGCAATTACAGCAATCGCCTTATCGATAAGCTGCAGTGCCACCGCGCAATCGGCTGTACCGGTAGGCTTCCAAAAAATCGCACACCAATGCAACGTACCACCTGAAGCATTGTATGGGATTGCGTTAACTGAAACTGAAACCGGTATGGCCAATGGCTCATCCTCTGTTTGGCACTACTCATTAAACTGGAAAGGGAAGTCATATCACTTTGCAAGTAGGGAAGAACTATATCAGTTCGCCCAAAAGCTCATCAAAAAGGGCTACCAATCATTTGACGTTGGAATCATGCAATTAAATTGGTACTGGCAAAAGCATAGGGGTTACACACTATGGGAACTCACGGATATTCGGACAAATATCGAAGTGGCTTGCGAGGTTCTAAAGGAGGGCTACAAAGCTCGCGGAAATTGGGTGGAAGCAGCGGGTTACTACCACAATCCATCAGTTAAAAAACACTATGATCGCTACATGCGAATTTATAAAAAGAAAATCTCACGTCTTGCCGATCACAACCAATTACTAGCTGAGGCTTCAAATAAATGAAAACTCCAACAACAAAACCATACACTCTACTTCTAACACTTTGCCTAGCTTCACCATTCACTCTGGCAAATCAAGTTCAAGACATAACCGGTAGCACAGCAACCCTGCGCACGATGGACATTGGCACCGCCATTGGCAATGACAAGTACAACGAAGCACTCATCAAGATAAAGCAATCCCAAAACACCGAAATCGCAATGCAAATGGCTAAAAAGGTAGAAGCGGGCGAGGCATCAAAAGAAGAACTCATACAGTCAATGGAAAAGATGGTCTTTCCTGTACAGACAAACTCGATGAGCTTAAACGCTTCAGCCCAAACAGAACGTAAACCAACCAAAGCGACTCAGCCTATTGCGGTCATTGGTTCCGACACATACTCAATCAATTGGCTAAACACCAACATCAACGAACTCCAACGCCTAGGTGCAATGATTGTCGTGGTTGAGGTTCGAGACTTAGAAAGCTTCAACAAGGTAAGGGCAGGCATCCCGAGCAACATTAAAATCATACCGGCCAACGGCTACCCATTAACCCAAACCTTTGGTGTTACCGAGTATCCAGCACTAATAACCAGTAAAGGAATTTATCACTAACATAACACTTGTATTATATAACACAAGTATTATAATTCATTTCATAATCAATTGAGCGAGGTTGAATATGAAATACTTTCCAATAGTCCCATATAACAAGACACAGCTTTGTGTATCAAACGCTATCGCCAAGATGCTCACACGCAATAAAGTGGCCGAGAACGGTTATGCAAAGGCTTTTTTTAGAGAGTATTTCAATACATCCAGCCCAACAAAGGTAAAGCTGAAAGCGCTTGTTGAAGCGGAAGACACAGTTCCAAAAATGGTGAAGCGCATCGATGACTTCATTCGTTCGAATGGCACCAAGAGCTACCACATCACCACCAGCTTTAAAGAGCAAGCGTTTCCTTGCCTAAATGTTCAAACTGAAACTCGCTTTGAAAACCACACAGATATGCTTCACGAGCGTGATTCAAAAGCCAAATCGAAATTGGAGTCCATCACAATGGATACGGTAGAAACCATCAAGAAGATCATCACATTCATCCCGTTTAACCATTTAGCCGAGTGGGTGAACAATATGACAGGGGAGCTAAGTGAGTCTGAAATAAAAGATATTCTCTACCACTGGCTCATGAAACATAGCCACGCTCACTTAATTCCACCAATGGGAACTCGCTGCAGCTCTTACGAACTAGCACAGACCATTGCTCGCGAATATTTTGAAGATTAAAACCACCAGCAGTTTGAATTACAAGGCACAAATGATGAACACAAAAGAACTTGAATCGCTTGCGAGCGCTCTAGCTAACGCAGCAGTAGAAAGCGAAAACCAAGGCATCGAACAGTCATACAACGTCACACACACCGTAATTAGCAATTTATGGGCTTGCCTACCAACAGAGCAATTCAAAGCATTAAATGAATTATACGAGGCCAAAATAGCCCATGTTCGCAAGTAACACATAGCGAGTGGGGATTATTAAATTGGTGGCAACCAACTATACTTGATAGGTTGTTATGATAACAAAACAGGCAACAGCAATTAGGAAGGTGAAAGCATGGTAATGGCGAAATTACATATTATTTGTGGCAACTGTGGATGCAATGACATGTTTACGTTCAGCATAGATTTGACTGGCCATGACATAAGTGACGTTGAACGAAAGTTCAAGCCAGCCGTTTTAATTAAGTGCCGTAATTGCTCAACCATTCACGACTTAAATGACACCATACCTGAAGAAATCAAATAACTCGGAGGAACACATGGCTAAAAAACTCACACCGGCTCAAGAAAAAGCATTAGAATCGCTGAAATCACTCAATAAGCCTGCAACAAGCCAAGATATAGGTACGCAAATCAAAACACTTCAGGCACTTGAAAAACTGGGCTTGGTCGTGCTGGTGGAAGATAAAACAGCTCAAGGTGGCCGCGAGTGCGAAGCAATATTATGGACTGCATTATAAAACCAAGGAGTAACGCACCCCATGAAACCATTTTTCCTCAAATTAACCGGTGCCATTGTTCTGATTGTCGTTATTGTCTATTTCTCAGCTATTATGCTTGGTAAGTGGGCAGATATGATCGGAATCCAACCCGAACACTTTGCCATACCATAACCATAATAAGACCTGGCAATAAGGTGATTTGCTTTTGTTTCTATCAGAAGCAATTCACATTGTTCCCTAATTTCGCAGATTATTACCGTGGTAATAATGCGCTTTATTGACAATTATTCCCCCCTGTGCAAAATTAAAGACTCAAACACTCACTTCTCTCTCGGGCACTCTTAGAGAAGCGTTTTAGCCCATACCACCAGCCTTTCTTGGCAACTCCCTATGTCCTCCTAGGACTAACCAACAGTATTCCATACACAACCATCAGGCCAATCAGATTATTTCTGTGGCTTGTTTGCGTTTTGCTTGGTGTACGCAACCCAACATCAAAGCCAGTCTTACAGCAACATAGCTGTAGGTTTCTTTGTTTTGATTACCCAATCGAAATTTATTTCAAAACTAAAAGGTACTTACTATGAATACTTTCAACCACAACTCAGGCATCGTTGGCGGTTCCGTTGTTAGCAAAAAATTCAACGAACAAGCTGGCCTATCTAGTGTCTGGTTACGCAAACCAAATAAGAACGGCAAAGACACATTCATTGAGATCCGTCTTGATGGTGTTCTTCACGCCAATATTAATGATTGGTTATTAGTCCAAGGCCAAGTGAAAAACCAAAATAAAACCACTTTCGTGGATGTTAAGGTTGATTACGGCATTCTTGGTGTGGCCACCGGTCAATCAGAGCTTCAAGTTAACCAATTCCAGTTATCTGGTCTTGTTAGCAAAGTTGATTGCTCGGGTGAGTGGGCTTCAATTAGCCTAGCCGCGAAAACCACACAAAAAATTGGAAATGAGTATAAAGATGAAACGCAATGGGTAAACCTGCGCATTAAATCTCAACGAATTTCCAAGCTAAACATTGCAAAAGGTGACTTCCTGTATGTTGATTGCGCCTGCTCTACGAGTAAGTACAACGACAACGAGGGCAAAGAGCGTGTTTCATATACGTTCTTTATCAATCGTGTGCTAACGCATAGTTCTAAAGCGAAACGGGCACCAGCTCAACCGCAGCAGTACCAAAACGCACCGCAGAACAACCAGCAATACAACCCTGTAGGTGGTAACTTCACTCCACCATCAATCTAATTGATTTAGTCAAAGTCAATTTCATCCCAACAATGGGCGCATCTGCCCTTTGGGGTGGATGCGTTTTTTAAGGACGCGGCCATGCCAAATCAAACTAAATTCGATTTAAAAATATCAAAGCAAATTTGCTATTTCACTGACAGTGCTTGGTGGGAACTATTTGATATTGAATCAGGAGAGGTAATTTTCGAGGGCGAGTCATACAAAGAATGTAAAGCTCACTTCGATACACTTCCTCAAGAACAGTACGAGTTATTACCAAATTAAGCTAGATACATAGCTACCGGTAATAAAACTCAATACTAAAACCCTAATGGGCACATCTGCCCAAAGGGGCTAATGTGCCCAAATCAACGGAGTTCCCTATGAACTTTTATTACTTTTGGTGTGCATTAACAGCACAAAACACCTTGAACACCCTCATGTTATGTAAAGGCAATATTTGGAAAACATCTGTGATTTTGATTTCCGAATCAATGGGAATGTTTGTCTTTGTGAATACCATTTGTCTCGCATTAAAAGTGGCGGTATTGAGCAGCGCTCATAGAGATATTTTTGACGCATTGCTTGCAGCTTACATAGCGATTCAATTAGTAACGTCAATCAAGTACATGATTGATTTTCGGTATAACAAAGAAGTCTATTTGTTAGCTTAACACTTACAAGGGGTAAACCATGACCTGTAAAAACTGCGTGGATAGTATTTGTCAAAACAAGTGCGCTCCACCAACCACCATTCAAGTATGTGATCGTTGCAATCAAAAGGTACACACCGGCAAGGAATTTGTTTCCGATGGTTATACTGCTTTTTGTTCGAACTGCGATGAAGACCTATACAGCATAGAGATCAAAACCATTACTCAGTAATGAATCTGACTCAAACAAACCCAATCGGGATACATAGCCCGAAAGGGGTGGTGTATTCCGAAATTTATTAACGGAGATACACCATGAACAACCTAACCTCAAACGTTGCTATCAAATACTATGTTAAACAAGCGCTATATTTCTCGAACCGCTTTAAAGGTATCTGCTTATTTGAAAAAGCACTGGATTTATCTTTCGAGCCAAAGTTTAAGTTTATAGATACTTCGATTTATCATTTGTTTGTAGGCATAAATGAGCACAATGCGACCTACGAGACATTCAATCACATTAACCAACACCTAGTGGTGATGGGTCATGAGCCCCTCATTGATATGAATGAGTTGTTTAATGCTTGTCCCGAGATCGAAACATCAATCAAAGAAGTATATGCCTACTTAGATTTCGACCGCGCTTGTGCGGCAAACGACAAGCAACCGGTTGAGTTTACTAAGTGGCTTTTAAATAAGAATGTGTTGAATGATATTAACACTGCCGATGTAAATGCTTTATCCAATGGCATTAATGCAGATATTTGGCTTGATACTACAGAACAGGGCACTCCTGAACTGCTGGTTGAACAGCAAATAACGCAAAGAGCCATGAATAACATCCATAAAGCACTAAGTGAGCTGCTGGTGGATACATCAATTAACCATTTAAACGAGGTTATGTAATGAGCTTATTTAAAAAAACACCAATACATGAAGATGAATTCGAATATGAATTCAAATGCGGACTTGAAAAACCAAAAAAATATGTGGTTTTTGAAATGGCCGAACCATACGCACATGGCGGAATGCACGACATCATCATCTCTTTTGATGATTTCGAAGAAGCAAAAGCCTTTGCTATAAACCACCACGAACTTTGTCAAATTGTTGATCGGGATACTTGGCTCTTTGTTGAAGGTGACAAGTATTACTAAAACAAATTTATAACAAACACAGTAAGGCTCTACATCTAGGGCTATTACTGACCAACCGCGCTTGTCGCAAAACTAATGGAAACTGACTATGAAAAAACTCCAATCAAAATCTGGCATCAGCAATGAAGCTGGTTTTAGCAATAGCAATCAAGCAAATCCGAACAATGTGTTGTCACTTGAGCAGCGCTTGTTCGAGAAGCGACTAAAAGACAATGGGCAAGCATTGACTACCCCTGTTCTAGTTAAAGAGTACCTTGGCACCATGCAAGGAATCTTTACTCATGATCGCTTTGTTATGATTGCATTAGGAGAAAAAAACGAACTAATCGGCTCAAAGGCTGTAAAGGTAACGGGATATTCGTTCGAGGGGTTAAACGACTTTATGAAGGACAGTAAAGTTAAATTTGCTTGTCTTGCACATAGTAGTCGGTTACTACAATCAGATACGAAAACTCACATCCAAGCTATCAACCAAAAGGCAAGAGCTTTCCTTGGCACAGTTGACGTAACTTTCTTAGATCACCTTATTGTTTGTGAGAAAGAGATTATTTCACTGGTCGAGAGAGGGCACATGTAAACAAGTTTGCCGCTAGGTTAATAACTATTACAACCATCCGTAAGGAGATCACACTCCTTGCGGGGTGTGATCTTATAAATTAAGGACACACCATGAGCACCGATTTAAAATTACACATCAACGACCAATTACTTGAAGTGAACGAAGAACTTGTTTTGTATTTAACAGAGCAGATTTACTCTAAAAAATTACGAGACAAATCAATTAAGCTTACTTCACCAACAAAAACTAAGCAGTTTATTCAAAAACAAGGATTTACGGATAAAGGGTATAAGGCGCTGATTTTAGATAATCAACACCATGTTCTCTGTATTCATGAAATTGAGGTATCTGAAGCAGACGTTCATTCAATGGACATGCGGCCACTTGTTGAAAAACTACTAACTGAAAACGGTAACGCAGTCATATTACTGAGCTGCCAACCAAACACAGATTGTGCATCAGTATCTACGGATACTGACCTAAAGCTGGCCAATCACATCAGGAATAAACTGAACCTAATTGATTGCAGAGTTTTGGATTGCATCATCGCATCAAGCGATGACATTCATTCTCTAGCAGAAAGAGGTTTATTTTCTGTTCATTAATTCATATCAATTTAAACCCCATAGGGACTCACACTCCTTATGGGGGTGTGATCTCAATTAAAGGAATCACACCATGAAAATTGAAGAAACACTAAGTGTACGTGAAGACGAAGTTCTATATCTTGCCCGTAATATTTTCGAGCAAAAAATCAGGAACGAAAATCTTGACTGTACATCACCAGAGCAAATCAAAGGCTACCTACAAACAATTCTCAGAACGGCTGAGCGTGAACGTTTCGCAGTAATCCTGTTAGATGAAAATAAACAGTTCATCAAAACAGATATTATTTTTGAGGGAACAATCGACAGCGCATCAGTTTATCCAAGAGAAGTGTTAAAAGTTGCCCTAAAAGGCAAAGCAAAAAATATAATTCTTCTGCATAACCATCCGAGCGGTGTTAGTGAGCCATCACAGGCTGACAGGACAATCACCAGACGGTTAATCGATGCACTAAAACTCATCGAGGTTAACGTAGTTGATCACTTCATTATTGCAGAGGATGAAATCACTTCATTTCGTGAACGTGGCTTCATTTAAGCAATAACTTCAACCCCACAAGGGATTACTCCCTTGTGGGGTAATCCCTTTTATCTAACGAACAAAAGGGATACATCATGGGATTTTTCTCATTTACTACTTGTGACACACAAGAAAGCATTGCCAATGTTTATAGCAACCACAAAAACGCAAAGAGAACGATTTATTTACTTCAATATGATGGAAGTGAACCTATCCCCATTGATGGCTATGAGGGCTACGGCACTTATGGAAATATCAATGCTTATGCGTGGATTGGCAAACATAACATTGAACAAGCTATCGAGTTACTAGGTCTACCGGAAAAGGTCAGGGAACTGGATTTGTTTGAAGATACAAAAGAGCTTCATGGTATTGGGCTTAAATTGTTCAACAACCACTTAGACCAACTAAGATACCCACTGAAGTTCTCATACAATAAAGATGCTAACTGGCACGATTATGAGCCATCAAGAAACGATCCCGCTCAAGGATTCTTTCTTGGAAACAGCATTGAACTATAACAACAAAAACACACACGGATTTTTCCGTGTGTATTTTTTGTTCAACATTGTAGTTTCTTACAGAAAAAACACCGAATAGAACAAAAAAGGAATAGATATTTAGTAATTCTAAAGTTTTATTCTGCTAATATAAAAATGCCATTGATACTGTCAATGGCATTTTTTTGGATAAAATTCAGACGCAGGGGCATACTCCGACAAAATCATCGGAATAAAGAGACAAGCCATCTCCAAAATCTTAATAATAGTGACTGACGACTCTGATGGGACACAACCTTTTCGTTCAGCACATTATGAGCGGCAATCCCCTCTAAACGTCTAATTTTGGCTGCATTACTTACATCACTGATACTGTGAAAGTCGTAATAATAATTCATTGGACAAAAATTGGTTTTTCCAATATCAGAAGCATTTATATATTTAGCCATAAATCCCCAAAGCGGTATCCATAGAAGCAATACAATAAACATAACACAAGTATTATAATTCACAAAGGTTAACGGGTTATGAGCAATAGCCAAGATTGGTTTGAGCATTTTGCATTAGAGCAACACTTTTATAGTGAGCTTCAATCACTACGCCTCATTAAGACAATCGAAGAATGCACACCAGAATTTACAACGGTTGATAGCGAGGGCGGTAAAACCACCAGCGTTCCTCCTACATACATCCGTCAGATATACAAGGTTACACAAGAGCAACTAGAAGCATTAATGCAACTTTGGGAGCCAATAAAGGAAAACTGGATCACATTGATGATAGCAGAAGGTAAAAACCCGAAGCGCCTACCGTTACGATTTCCACAATTCATTCAAAATGTAGAAAACATTAATATTTCAAAGCACCCTGCATACTCTAGCCTTTTGTTAAACGGTATTGGTGTTACTCCTGTATGTCGTTACTTTCATGTAGAAATGGCTTACGCGGAAGAAGATAAGCTGGCCTTAAAGTCTATTGGAATTGAATCAACCATCAAAAAAATCAAACCAAAGGGAAAAGCCACTCAAATCCACCAGCAACCTAGCATTTTTTTGATGGCCAACCAGCTAGACCTTATTCAATATTTTTCCAAAATGACTGGCACCGAACTAGAAATAAGAGCAAGACGTGAAAGCGGCTCAGCGCATCGAGCCAAAGTAACCATCCAAGGTGAGCAGGGGATTGGAAAACGATACAACTTAGGTCTACTTATCTGTTCTGGTCAGTTCTCTGTCACATCTTACAAAAAACCATTCCGAACCAGAGCGCATAAAACCGAATTAATCAAACAACCCCTTGAGTTTGAGTGTAAGCTGCATGGTCAATACGTTAATTTTTTCGATAACGACAATCCATAATCCACACACTTATACACCAATATTGTGAATAAGTGTTGGTCGCAACATTGGCAGCATCATTAATAGGGAAGTTAATCTATGGAACACTATGATCACCTTGTAATAAAAGGTTTAATCAATAGAGGCGGTAGCAGCAGCGAAACCTATACATACAAGCTACTAACCGGATCTGTAACAGAGCAAGGTTCCTCTGTTTCTCAAATGTGGAATTACTTAGATAACCCACTCAAAGAGCGTCTAATTGAAATATTTGATGAAATCTGCATGGTTAATCTAAAAGGAAAATCTGATAGTCAGATCGTACAACAGCTAATTGATTACATGGCCAATATGTCAGGAAGAAATGAATTTCATTCTTCCTATGATCGTAGAACGATAGACCGAATGAGTGATGATGAGTTGTGAGAGAGTAATAAAGTCTCATACCAAGTAATAAAGATTCATACTTAGTATTAAAGTATCATACTAAAATGGCAGCGATCGCAATCGATACGCTGCCATTCCTAAATCGAAAATGCCCCAAAATGAGTTATAGCCAAGCAACGAAGGTGGTCAATATGCCGTACAACCCCATTTTGTTCTCTACGGCATATCTATTGTCAACAGTATGACAATCTCATCTAGTTATTTTACAGCATACTCTTCGAAAATAGCCTTACCAATTTCATTAATAACTTGATTACGTTCTGGCATAGAAAGGTTGGTTTGTGTCAGGTAGATGCTAATGATTAATGGCTCGCGCTCGTCAGTCCAAATTGCTGCTGTAATACCGCGCGAACCGTTAGCTCCTGCACCAGAACGATCTGCAATAGACCACCCTTTTGGTAAAACAGAACGGAGTAAAGAATCGGAAACAGTGTTCCCTTGCATCCATTCCTTAAGTTGTTTTTTTGAATTTTGAGCTAATACATCTTCGAATAAAATATGATATAGGGTCTTATTCATCGCATTTGGCGTCGTTGTATCACGTAGGTCATCAGCTTTGGCTTGGTTTAGTTCAGGTTCAAAACGATCTAATTGAGTTACTTTATCTCCGATCAAACGTAGAAAAGCAGTGACACCCTGTGGGCCTCCGATGTGCTTTAAGACTATGTTTGCAGCAGTATTATCACTAGTCTTCATCGTAGCTTCACAAGCATTTTCAATGGTAATTGAACTGCCAACCATGTTTTTTGTTATTGGTGACCAAGCGATTAGTTCATCGGATTTTACTGGCGCCATTGTACTTATATCTAAAATGTCTCTATCAGAGTCCTGTAGCATTTTTGCACATGCTAATGTCTTGAATGTACTCATCATAGGGAACCTTTCATTCCCTTTATAGTGCCATTGTTGATCCGTTGAATCTAAAACTGATACGCCTATGCGTCCCAAGGTGCGTTGTTCTATAGAATAGAGCGAGTCGTTCAATGTTGAAGCGGTCGATAAAAAAGAAATGAACAAACAGCTCGAAAGTAAGATTGATTTTTTCATGATAACTCGACTATTTATGTAATAAGACTGAATTTACGGAGCGTAATAATACAGCCCGAAAGATATAAATCAACAGCGGGTCATATTAAGTTTGTATGAAAAGATGAGTGTGTTTATGGAGCGTTATTTTCTGCTCGACTTAGGATGAAGGAAGCGCTATCTGAATCTCATACGCATAAGTCAACTATAAGTTGTGAATAACTCATTTCTGTCCAAAAACGAGTTTGAAAGCGTTGGTTGGGGCTGTGATGAAGAAACCAGTATGATACTTTAATACTCAGTGATAGCCCGATTCAGACTTGGTTGTAGAAATTAGTATGAATCTTTTTTTGGGGTTACGTATCATTTAGAACGGTACGAACAGGGTTATTTGACTGTTTAGTATGAAACTTTATTTCTCTCCCACATGAGTACGAAAGAGGCATTGCAAAGCATGTTGCAGCTAAAAAAGAAATCCTCTTAAACAAAGAAAAGCAAAATATGGTCTTTTAATCGTAAATTGTTTCGTTTGCTGGTGGGCGCTTGGATTAGGTGCAATATTGTTCGAAATCTGCTTTATGAGAAACGTGGGTTATTACTGGTATTCTCTTTGCGCCCAAATACTCACAGATACGAGCTCGGTGTCTGCCATCTATAAAACCGACAGATCTTGTTACTGTTCTTTGTTTGAAGAACCCAAATCGCTTTGTTGTCGTTTCATGTGTAGTGAACGATACAAATGGCGTCCCCAAGCAATCTAACTCGGGGTCAGGTTTCATTAGATTAATGTAAAGCTCTTTCTTTTCCTTTGACCATTGGTTTACATGCGGCAAAAAACTGGAAAATGGATCAATTTCGGATAGCTCCACCAGCTTTGCCACATCAACCCAAACGATTGTGTAATTTGAAAATGACGGAGATGAGCAATCGAATCTTTCCTTCAATTCAATAAACTCATAAGGTGCTGATTCAGCTAGAGTAACCTTAAACTTTTTCTTTACCATTCCTTTGATGCCTCACATCGCTTTAATACCAGAGTTAACAACCGGTATGTCATTCCAGTTTGTTGTATATTCTTTGGATAGAAATTCGCGCCTCATATCCCACTTTTGCTCGCATCCCTGAGCACCAACAAAAAGCGTATCACGCCCATAACGGCTGTTAATCACATCCATTGCCTGCATTAATTTAGGGTTATCTGGTTCAGGGTTAAACATATCCATTTGACTGTTTTTTGCATTGGTCAAATCCAACAAACCAACACCAACTTTTGAAAAAGCCACACCCTCACGAAACAACTTTTTTCCTACGTGGTTTACGGCTCTTGTGATGGCTATTGTATCGTTCGTTGCATATTCAAACTCATGAACACCTTTTAAGTAAACTGGTTCATCTTGAAATGCAGAGGTTGAAATAAAACACACTACGGCCTTTGCTTTTAAGTTTTTTTTCCTAGCCTTTGTTGCTGCTACTCCTGCATGTTTAGACAGCGCTTGGAGTATTAACTCTAAATCATAAAGCTTGGTGCCAAGGGAGCGAGTGGAAAAAATTTGCCTCTGATCTGGCTCAATATCATCCCAATGAAAACATACCTGACCATTCAGCTCTCGAACTGTTCTTTCAAGATTTACTGAAAACTGATTTCTTGCAACTGATAAGTTCATTTGAGAAAGGTCATAGGCCGTTTTTATACCCATTAGATTTAATTTAGGTGCCAATCTTCGCCCAACCCCCCAAACATCAGTTAAAGGCGTTGATTTAAGGGCTCTTAGCCTTACATCTTCACTTTCTATAACAAGGACACCATCAAGCGAACGCTCTTTCTTAGCGACTCTGTTTGCTATCTTCGATAGAGTGATCGAACTTCCACCACCTACGCAAACAGGTATTTTGCATAAGCGATAAACATCTTTTCGTATTTTTGCTGCATGGGCGGTAAGGTCTGGAATGACCTTTTGTATATTCCTGAAATATAGTATCGATTCATCAATCGAATATTCATGTTGCTGGGGGGCATAACGACCGATAACACCCATAACACGGGAACTAATATCCGCATAGAGCGCATACAGTTGGCTAAGAATTCCCGCTAAAAATAGACGAGTAAGTGAGCAACCATTCTGCCGCATGGGTTGCTGGCGTCTAACACCAGAAAAATCACCCAGCCCAACCCGCTGTCTATTTTTTAAGGTGGGCATTCATCTACATGTCTAATTTTTTACCAATTTGATCGCTAAGATGTACTAATTTGATTACCGAGGGAGACTGACGGACTAATTACTTAGGGGCTTAATCGTACAATCTCCACTCGACACCACACAACTCACTTCTGGACATTTCTGAGTTGCATTTTAGCTAATTTAGAAAAACATGAATTAGATAAAGTATGGAAATTTCAAATCAATATGAGGCGGACATGAAGAAATTGAAAAAAGTAGCTTAACTGGGTTGGTCAATTTTGGTTGACCACGTCATGTTCCGGTGAGTACGCAAGTCATTGGCGCTAACGAATATGAAGGTCACTTTGCTTTTGACTTACTCTATAACAACTCTTCAGATATACAGCCTAATACCTTATCGACCGATACGCATGGTACCAATAATGTTAACTTCGCTATATTAGATTTCTTTGGTTACACATTCGCCCCTCGATACGCGAAAATGAAAAAGGTGTTTTTTGAGCTATTTGAAGTGACTGAAGAGAACGGAGGCCGTATTCAATTAAAGAAAGATATTAATCATAAGCTAATTGCTGAAGAATGGGACAATATTCAGCATATTGTTTGTTCATTGAGTCGTAAAACCACCACTCAAAGCACAATCATTAGAAAGTTGAGTAACGGCAAGAGCCGAAGATTGTCAGCATTGCATGAGTACGACCGTTTAATTAAATCTATTTATGTTTTGGAGTATGTTGATAATTCAACGTTGCGTCATTACGTCCAGCAAGCCTTGAACAGAGGTGAAGCATACCATCAGTTAAAACGTGCTATTACTTCAGTTAATGGCAATAAATTTCGTGGGGGGAATGATTACCAAGTATCACAATGGGGTTCTAGGGATTTTCCCCTCTAAAAAGACTTAATCCTCTGTAGACCACACCAATAAATGGCTGCGGAGGTGGGTTACTACTTATAAGTGTGGCAAATTAGGTAAATATCGTACATTTAATACGGAACAGCCCTGATATGGCCATCAAAAACGAAATTACTATTCTCACGAGAGCAGAACAGGCAGATCTTTATTCCCCACCCATTTTTTCAATCGAAGAACAACGTCTGTACTTTTCTCTGAACGATGCGGAATTGGCAGTTTTTCGGTCAATTCGTCTCAGAGCTCATAGATGTTACTTTGTCGCGATTTTGGGATACTTCAAATCAAAGCCCGTCATCCTAGATATCGCTTACTCGCAGGTTTCTAAGGATTTAATGTTCATCAGTAAAGAGCTGCTTGGCGGCAAGGGGCTCAGACCATTCACTCCCTCACAAAAACAAAAAGATCGACTCTACGCAAAAGTATTAGACCTTGCTGGTTATCACAAATGGGACGAAAGTCAGCACTTCAATTCTCTTTTCGACCACCTTGTTCAGGTGGGCAATGCCTGGCTGGAGCCGCGTTACCTCTTTGATACTGCTATTGAATTCCTAACCAGTCACAGCATTGCTATCCCTAGGTACACCGTACTCCAGAGACTGATAAGCAGAGCGATGCAGCAGGTCAGAAAAGACCTGGCGCACCAACTTAATCAACTCACCAGTCCTGAACTTCACGTCTTTCTGGACAGCATAACAGCCATTGATGACGGACTAAGCCTGAACCAGCTCAGAGGCGGTGCAAAAAGTCTGACCGTACCTGAACTTAAAAAAGAGCTTGCCCTTTATCATCAGTTAGCGCCATGGCGCACGCAAATCAATGGCGTTATCGATGGGCTTAATCTGTCTCTTAAAAATCGACAACACTTCGGTGAGCTCATCAACTATTACGGTAGTAAACTCAAACGATTCAAACGCGCACAGCAGCATCTATGGTTGCTATGTCACCTGACAGAGCGGATACAACTGGCACTGGAACGGTTAACTGATGGGTTCATTTACCATATCCGCAAGCAACAAGAAGCTGCCAACACCTTTGCACAACAAGCAGTGTTCCTGTCCTGGCAGTCAGCCGCGGACAATGTCACGAAAGCGGCAGAGTTACTGCATCTGTTTGTGGATGAGAACATTGATGATAATCAACCCTTCTCAGTAGTCAGACAACAGGCATTGAAGGTCATGAATGACAGGGATATCCAGACCCTCTGCCTTTACCTGAAAAAACAGAAACGGACCGTGGAAGAGTACCAGTGGCAACATTACGATGAACAATGCAATCTCCTGGAGCAACTGTTAAGGCAGGTGTTCTTGTGCCTTGAATGTGAGGCCGGTAAAGGCTCAGAAGCCGTCGTCGCCCAACTTCAACAGATGCAGACGGAAATCGCATTCGGTGGACCACTGAAGACGATGGATACGTCGCTCATCCCGAAAAAGCACCTCCCATGGTTGGTTAAACAGGATAACGTTAACCCGCAACGTTACGAATGGCTGCTCTACCGGCAGTTAACCTCACGACTGAATGGACGCATTTATTTGCCAAATGTTACCAAATACCGCGCACTGGAAGACGACCTGATCCCCCAGACATCGCAGGATACCTTGCTGGCCTCATCAACACTGGACAGACTAAAACAGCCCGCAGAGTTATTGTTACAGGAGAAACAACACCGGCTGGAAAGTGCACTCAAAGACGTTGCTCTCCATATTGATGAGGGAGACAATCGAAATGTGATCATGAAAAATCGTACCGGTACCCGCTGGCGTCTGCCGACCAAAAGCGCTACATCTCTGGTCAACAATCCCTTTTTTAAGCGAATGCAACCGGTCGGTATCGCGGATGTACTGCGGTATGTAGAGCGCGAAACCGGGTTCATGAAATGTCTGACTCATGTACTTCCGATACAAAAACAAGGGTTCACTCATCAGGATGATTTACTGGCCATTCTGATTGCCAACGCCACTCACCGTGGTGTGTATGGCATGGCGCAGATCTCCGATCGAAGCTATGAACACCTGAGTACGGTGCAGGCCAACTATATCCGGCCTGAAACGCTGCATGACGCCAGCGACGTGATCAATAATGCGGTTGCAGCGCTACCCATCTTCCGCCACTACCATATTCAGGAGGACCAGCTGCATGCCAGTGCGGATGGTCAGAAATTCGAAACCCATCTGGAAACCTTTAAAACCCGGTACTCCTCTAAGTATTTCGGCACCAACAAAGGGATCACGGCCATGACACTGGTGGCCAACCACAGCGCCCTCAATGCTCGGATCATCGGTTCCAACGAGCACGAATCACACTATATTTATGACCTGTTACAATCCAACAGCAGTGAAATCAAACCTGACGTACTCTCGACAGATACACACGGTGTCAATCATGTTAACTTCGCCTTACTGGATCTATGCGGTTACAGTTTTGCACCGCGATACGCGCAGTTCAGTAGTGTCATCAATGATCTGTTTGATGTGACTGAAAGTGAACAAGGCAGCACCATACTGGCGCTAAAGAAGCCTATCAGAACGAATGTTATTACAACGGGATGGCAAGATATCAGGCGTATTGTTCTGTCACTTCAGACAAAGCGGACGACACAAGCAATGCTGGTAAGAAAGTTGTCTGGTTACCCTTCTGGACACCCAATATTACAGGCTCTGACGGAGTATAATCGACTGGTTAAAGCGCAATATTTACTTGACTACATCGACGATGCCAGTTTGCGGCAGTATGTGCAACGTGCCCTGAACCGGGGAGAAGCATGGCACTTCCTTAGACGAGCCATTGCGTCGGTGAATGGTGATCAGTTCCGTGGCAAAAACGAGTCTGAAATCGCTATCTGGAATGAATGCGCAAGATTGCTTGCCAACGCGATCATCTACTTCAACTCCGCGATACTGAGTCATCTTCTGGGACACTTTGAAGCGAGAGGAGATGAAGAGAAAGCGGGTATCACTCGTGCTGTTTCGCCCGTTGCGTGGCAAAATATCAACTTAAGCGGAACGTATAACTTCACTAATACTGGGAAATTGCCCAATATTGGCGAAATAACAAGGCCGATAGTGGATGATTAGGCTCCAAGCTGAAAGTAAACCACCTCCGCAGCCATTTATTGGTGTGGTCTACAGAGGATTATGTCTTTTTAGAGGGGAAAATCCCTAGAACCCCCTTTTGCTGATGGAGCTGCACATGAACCCATTCAAAGGCCGGCATTTTCAGCGTGACATCATTCTGTGGGCCGTACGCTGGTACTGCAAATACGGCATCAGTTACCGTGAGCTGCAGGAGATGCTGGCTGAACGCGGAGTGAATGTCGATCACTCCACGATTTACCGCTGGGTTCAGCGTTATGCGCCTGAAATGGAAAAACGGCTGCGCTGGTACTGGCGTAACCCTTCCGATCTTTGCCCGTGGCACATGGATGAAACCTACGTGAAGGTCAATGGCCGCTGGGCGTATCTGTACCGGGCCGTCGACAGCCGGGGCCGCACTGTCGATTTTTATCTCTCCTCCCGTCGTAACAGCAAAGCTGCATACCGGTTTCTGGGTAAAATCCTCAACAACGTGAAGAAGTGGCAGATCCCGCGATTCATCAACACGGATAAAGCGCCCGCCTATGGTCGCGCGCTTGCTCTGCTCAAACGCGAAGGCCGGTGCCCGTCTGACGTTGAACACCGACAGATTAAGTACCGGAACAACGTGATTGAATGCGATCATGGCAAACTGAAACGGATAATCGGCGCCACGCTGGGATTTAAATCCATGAAGACGGCTTACGCCACCATCAAAGGTATTGAGGTGATGCGTGCACTACGCAAAGGCCAGGCCTCAGCATTTTATTATGGTGATCCCCTGGGCGAAATGCGCCTGGTAAGCAGAGTTTTTGAAATGTAAGGCCTTTGAATAAGACAAAAGGCTGCCTCATCGCTAACTTTGCAACAGTGCCCGTTTTTCCGATGTGCCGAAATGCCCGCTTACCAGGGTGTGCAGCTCATTCAGAATATAATCATACATCTGATAATGCGCTTTCCACGGCTCCTGTGTGGCATTGACATAAAACCCGGCACCCTGGCCGAGATCGTACTCTTTATCATCCGCCACCTGACTGCCGCGCGGACTGGTATCCGGCGCGACAATCACCAGGCCGTGTTCCGCTGCGTAACGCTGTGCCCCGGCTTTGGTGATAAAATTCTGCTCGTTGCAGGTCAGCCCGGAAAGCCAGTACAGCACAGGACATTTCTCTGTTTTTGCCTGCGGCGGCAGAAACACGGAAAAAGTCATCGGCGTGCCGGTCACCGCAGAGTGGTGACGCCAGACTTCCTGGCTGCCGCCGAAACAGACGTGATGTTCAATCCGTTCCATAGTATCTCCCTGAATACGTTATCAGTAATGAATGACTGTGCGGATGGATTTGCCGTCGTGCATCAAATCAAAAGCTTCATTGATTTTATCCAGTTCCATGGTGTGCGTGACAAACGGCGCCAGCTCGATTTTGCCGCTCATGGCATCTTCCACCATTCCCGGCAACTGGGTACGCCCTTTCACGCCGCCGAACGCCGTGCCTTTCCAGACCCGGCCGGTCACCAGCTGGAACGGACGGGTTGAAATCTCTTTTCCGGCACCCGCCACCCCGATAATTACCGACTGCCCCCAGCCACGGTGCGCACTTTCCAGCGCCGACCGCATCACATTGACATTGCCGATACATTCAAAGGTATGATCCACACCCCATTTGGTCATTTCGACCAGCACCTGCTGAACAGGTTTGTCATAATCATTGGGATTAATGCAGTCTGTGGCGCCGAACTGTTTTGCCAGCTCAAACTTGGATGGATTGGTATCGATGGCAAAGATGCGCCCCGCTTTTGCCTGACGTGCGCCCTGCACCACGGCCAGCCCGATACCGCCGAGGCCGAATACCGCCACAGAATCCCCTTCCTGTACCTTCGCGGTATTGTGTACCGCGCCGATCCCGGTGGTCACGCCGCAGCCGAGCAGGCAAACCTGCTCCGCATTGGCCTGCGGATTGATTTTCGCCAGTGATACTTCCGCCACAACGGTATATTCGCTGAATGTCGAGCAGCCCATATAGTGATAGAGCGGCTGACCGTTATACGAAAAACGGCTGGTGCCGTCCGGCATCACGCCTTTGCCCTGGGTTTCGCGGACGGCAACACAGAGGTTGGTTTTACCGGAGGTACAGAAATCACACTCGCCGCACTCGGCGGTGTACAGCGGGATCACATGGTCGCCCGGTTTCACACTGGTCACGCCCTCACCGACCTCAACCACCACCCCGGCACCTTCATGGCCGAGCACCACCGGGAACAGACCTTCCGGATCATCACCGGAAAGCGTGTAGGCATCGGTATGGCATACCCCGGTGTGACTGATTTTCACCAGCACTTCACCTTTCTTCGGCGGTGCCACATCAATTTCAACAATTTCAAGGGGTAAACCCGGCCCGAAGGCGACTGCTGCGCGTGATTTCATAACGGTTCCTCTGTGTCTGAGGCTTATCATGGCAGGCGATAAGCACGAATGCCGTCCACCATACCGCACAACAGCGCTGCCTGTATAGCGCCGGTCAGCAGGTGGCCGCCACCGGTGCCGGTTTTCTGATCAGCAGACAGATTGCCAGCAGCAGACCGTACAGTGCCGTGCCAATCAGCCACACCGTACCGTCCGCACTCTGCTGTGTCTGACTGAAAATAAAAGCAAACAGCAGCGGGCCCGCCACGCCGGTCAGATTGGTCAGGCTGACCAGCACACCCTGTAGTTTTCCCTGATTTGCCGCCGATGCCCCGGCAGAGATAATGCCCTGCAATGCAGGCAGTGCAATTCCGCCGCCTGCCAGCAGGATCAGGACCGGATACACCATCCATCCGGAAGTGATAGCAGACATCAGTAAAAACGCGGTGGCATCGGCAATAAATCCGGCGAAAATAATGGTTTTCTCACTCAGCCGTTTTGCCAGCGCCCCGGCAACCACCGCCTGAAACAGTGCATGCATCGCCCCGAGTCCCGCCAGTGAAAAACCGACCGCCGCGCTGTCCCAGGCAAAGCGGCTCTCCGTAAACAATACCCAGACAGTGGCCGGGATCTGCCCGATAAGCTGCGCGGTAAAAAAGACAAACAGCAACAGCGCCAGAGGTTTAAGCAGTGTGATAAAGCTGATACCTGCGCTTTCTTGTTTCTGCTCCGCCGGTTTTTCTTCTGTCTGTACCGCCGGTTTAAAGATAAAAAAGACCATCAGAAAGGTGCAGGCATTCAGTATTGCCGCAATGACAAACGGCAGATGCGGTGAGATATCCCCCGCCAGTCCGCCGATAGCCGGCCCGGCAATCAGCCCGGCACCAAAGGCCGCACCGAGACGGCCGAACCAGGCGGTACGCTCGCTGACCGCCGTGCTGTCCGCCACTACCGAAGCCGCAACCGCGCCGGTGGCACCAGTGATCCCGGAGATAATCCGCCCGAGATACAACATCCACAGCACATTGGACAGTGCCAGCAGTGTGTAATCAAACGCGGCACCCGCCAGGGATAACAGCAGCACCGGTCTGCGCCCCAGCTTATCTGACCATCTGCCCAGCAGCGGAGCAAAACAGACCTGCATCACCGCATACAGCGCCAGCAGAATGCCGTAATGGTTTGCCACATCCGCTTCCGGGAGATATTCCCGCAGCAGTGACGGTAATACCGGCATGATCAGACCAATTCCCATCGCGTCCAGCAGTGTAATCACCAGCGCGATGACAGCGGGTTTATTCATTTTTCAGATCCTGTGTTAATTCCCTATCATTGATAGAGTTGGAATATATCCCTATCAATGATAGAGTGTCAATCTGAAAATCGGAGGAGACGGTCATGGCACGGCTGAACAGAGAATCGGTTATTGATGCGGCACTGGAACTGCTGAATGAGACAGGGATTGACGGGCTGACGACCCGCAAGCTGGCGCAGAAGCTGGGAATAGAACAGCCGACACTTTACTGGCATGTGAAAAATAAACGGGCGTTACTGGATGCGCTGGCGGTGGAGATCCTGGCGCGTCATCATGATTATTCACTGCCTGCGGCGGGGGAATCCTGGCAGTCATTTCTGCGCAATAATGCAATGAGTTTCCGCCGGGCGCTGCTGCGTTACCGTGACGGGGCAAAAGTGCACCTCGGCACCCGCCCTGATGAAAAACAGTATGATACGGTGGAAACCCAGTTACGCTTTATGACAGAAAACGGCTTTTCACTGCGCGACGGGTTATATGCGATTTCAGCGGTCAGTCATTTTACCCTTGGTGCCGTACTGGAGCAGCAGGAGCATACTGCCGCCCTGACCGACCGCCCTGCAGCACCGGACGAAAACCTGCCGCCGCTATTGCGGGAAGCGCTGCAGATTATGGACAGTGATGATGGTGAGCAGGCCTTTCTGCATGGCCTGGAGAGCCTGATCCGGGGGTTTGAGGTGCAGCTTACGGCACTGTTGCAAATAGTCGGTGGTGATAAACTTATCATCCCCTTTTGCTGATGGAGCTGCACATGAACCCATTCAAAGGCCGGCATTTTCAGCGTGACATCATTCTGTGGGCCGTACGCTGGTACTGCAAATACGGCATCAGTTACCGTGAGCTGCAGGAGATGCTGGCTGAACGCGGAGTGAATGTCGATCACTCCACGATTTACCGCTGGGTTCAGCGTTATGCGCCTGAAATGGAAAAACGGCTGCGCTGGTACTGGCGTAACCCTTCCGATCTTTGCCCGTGGCACATGGATGAAACCTACGTGAAGGTCAATGGCCGCTGGGCGTATCTGTACCGGGCCGTCGACAGCCGGGGCCGCACTGTCGATTTTTATCTCTCCTCCCGTCGTAACAGCAAAGCTGCATACCGGTTTCTGGGTAAAATCCTCAACAACGTGAAGAAGTGGCAGATCCCGCGATTCATCAACACGGATAAAGCGCCCGCCTATGGTCGCGCGCTTGCTCTGCTCAAACGCGAAGGCCGGTGCCCGTCTGACGTTGAACACCGACAGATTAAGTACCGGAACAACGTGATTGAATGCGATCATGGCAAACTGAAACGGATAATCGGCGCCACGCTGGGATTTAAATCCATGAAGACGGCTTACGCCACCATCAAAGGTATTGAGGTGATGCGTGCACTACGCAAAGGCCAGGCCTCAGCATTTTATTATGGTGATCCCCTGGGCGAAATGCGCCTGGTAAGCAGAGTTTTTGAAATGTAAGGCCTTTGAATAAGACAAAAGGCTGCCTCATCGCTAACTTTGCAACAGTGCCGCGCGACGAGCAGCAGCACCAGGAGCAGAAGCACGTCGAGAAAAAGCAACAGCAGATCGAGCAGCGCCCACGGCGGGCCGCTCGCATCGGATAAGTCGAAAAATCCGGCTAAAGTGGCCGAGCTGCACATCAGGCCGCGCGGTTTTCCTCCCTGATCGCCGGCGCGGTTTCTTCCTCCCTGAACCGCATGCAGACTTGCCGCCTCGGACACCCCGAGGCGGTTTTTTTTCGCCTCGCTCGAGCATCGCCGCATCCGACGATGCCGAGACGACCAGGCCGCGCACGTCGAGCTGCAGCATCGCCATTGCCGACGATGGCACCAGGTCGCCGGCGGTGGCCACCGACCTCGAGCTCGCATCGCCACATCCGACGATGCGCGCCGGCGTCGACCATCGCCAGGTCTGACGATGGCGGCCGCCCTGCCCTGGATCTCGCATCGCCATTTCTGGCGATGAGATCCACGGAGCGGCCATTTAGACCCGCCAATAACGACCCGGCCAAGATAAATCGCATGACGGCCTTTTTGGCCGGGGGTAGCATGACCGGACACTTTGCGTATGCCCAAAGGAGCCCGCAAGTATGCGCAGGACGAAGCCAGTAGCCGCGCCGATGGTGGCGCGGGTCTATCTGCGCGTCAGCACCGACGCGCAGGACTTGGAACGCCAAGAGGCGATCACTACGGCCGCGAAGGCCGCCGGCTACTACGTCGCCGGCATCTACCGTGAGAAGGCATCCGGCGCACGCGCCGACCGGCCTGAGCTGCTGCGCATGATCGGCGACCTACAGCCCGGCGAGGTGGTCATTGCCGAGAAGATCGACCGCATCAGCCGCCTACCTTTGCCCGAGGCCGAGCGCCTGGTGGCCTCGATACAGGCCAAAGGCGCAAGCCTGGCCGTCCCTGGCGTGGTCGATCTATCCGACCTGGCGGCCGAGGCCCAGGGCGTCGCCAAGATCGTGCTGGAAGCCGTGCAGATCATGCTTTTTCGCCTGGCCTTGCAGATGGCCCGCGACGACTACGAGGACAGGCGCGAACGCCAGCGCCAAGGCATTGAGTTGGCCCGCCAGGCCGGGCGGTACAAGGGCCGCCGTGCTGATCCGAAGCGCCGCGCCCAAGTTGTCGCGCTGCGCAAGTCCGGCTACAGCATCAACAAGACCGCCGAGCTGGCCGGGTACAGTGCGGCCCAGGTGAAACGGATATGGGCCGAGGTCAGCCAGGCCGAAGCGAAGCAGCACGGCGCGTTCGTGGAGGACGCATTGACGGAAGCCGATGCCCTGGCCGCTGTCGGCCAGGATGAGCGCCAGGAGGAAAGGGCATGAAGAAGCCGAACCAAGACGACGAGCCGTTTTTCATCACCGAGGAGATTGCGGCCGAAATGATCGCCGGCGGCTATGAGTTCGAGCTGCCGCCCATTCCTTGCACCATCCGCCTACGCGACGTGCTGGAGCGCATGACCGATGCTGAGCTAGCATTGCAGCCGGGCGAGATCGCCGACCAGGAGCGTGAACGCTGCCGGCGCAAGCCGTGTTCAACCTCATGATCTGGTCATGGTATTTTTCATGGCACTGAGCCTGATAGTTCTTGCAAATTGTTGTCACTAAAGGGTTTTGTGTGCTTGTTTACAATCGAGTGGGAGTGACGGGCACTGGCTGGCAATGTCTAGCAACGGCAGGCATTTCGGCTGAGGGTAAAAGAACTTTCCGCTAAGCGATAGACTGTATGTAAACACAGTATTGCAAGGACGCGGAACATGCCTCATGTGGCGGCCAGGACGGCCAGCCGGGATCGGGATACTGGTCGTTACCAGAGCCACCGACCCGAGCAAACCCTTCTCTATCAGATCGTTGACGAGTATTACCCGGCATTCGCTGCGCTTATGGCAGAGCAGGGAAAGGAATTGCCGGGCTATGTGCAACGGGAATTTGAAGAATTTCTCCAATGCGGGCGGCTGGAGCATGGCTTTCTACGGGTTCGCTGCGAGTCTTGCCACGCCGAGCACCTGGTCGCTTTCAGCTGTAAGCGTCGCGGTTTCTGCCCGAGCTGTGGGGCGCGGCGGATGGCCGAAAGTGCCGCCTTGCTGGTTGATGAAGTACTGCCTGAACAACCCATGCGTCAGTGGGTGTTGAGCTTCCCGTTTCAGCTGCGTTTCCTGTTTGCCAGCCGGCCCGAGATCATGGGGTGGGTGCTGGGCATCGTTTACCGCGTCATTGCCACGCACCTGGTCAAGAAAGCGGGCCATACCCACCAAGTGGCCAAGACGGGCGCGGTCACCCTGATCCAGCGTTTTGGATCGGCGCTCAATCTGAATGTTCACTTCCACATGCTGTTTCTCGACGGTGTGTATGTCGAGCAATCCCACGGCTCAGCGCGTTTCCGCTGGGTCAAGGCGCCGACCAGCCCAGAGCTCACCCAGCTGACGCACACCATCGCCCACCGGGTGGGTCGCTATCTGGAACGGCAAGGCCTGCTGGAACGGGATGTCGAAAACAGCTATCTGGCCTCGGATGCGGTGGATGACGACCCGATGACACCCCTGCTGGGGCACTCGATCACTTACCGTATCGCTGTCGGTTCACAGGCGGGGCGAAAGGTGTTCACTTTGCAAACTCTGCCGACCAGTGGTGATCCGTTCGGTGACGGGATTGGCAAGGTAGCCGGGTCCAGCCTGCACGCCGGCGTGGCGGCCAGGGCCGATGAACGCAAGAAGCTCGAACGGCTGTGCCGGTACATCAGCCGCCCGGCGGTATCCGAGAAGCGGCTGTCGTTAACACGAGGCGGCAACGTGCGCTACCAGCTCAAGACGCCGTACCGGGACGGCACCACGCACGTCATTTTCGAACCATTGGATTTCATTGCAAGGCTGGCCGCCCTGGTACCGAAGCCCAGAGTCAACCTAACCCGCTTCCACGGGGTGTTCGCACCCAACAGTCGGCACCGGGCGTTGGTCACGCCGGCAAAACGGGGCAGGGGCAACAAGGTCAGGGTGGCTGATGAACCGGCAACACCAGCACAACGGCGAGCGTCGATGACATGGGCGCAACGGCTCAAGCGTGTTTTCAATATCGACATCGAGACCTGCAGCGGCTGCGGCGGCGCCATGAAAGTCATCGCCTGCATTGAAGACCCTATAGTGATCAAGCAGATCCTTGATCACCTGAAGCACAAAGCCGAAACCAGCGGGACCAGGGCGTTACCCGAAAGCCGGGCGCCACCGGCTGAGCTGCTCCTGGGTCTGTTTGACTGACGAGCCTGAAGGCCAACGATACCAATCAAAATGCTGCGTTCACAGCGCCGCGGCAGGGATCCGCCGTGCTGGTTGTCGGAAAAGGAGCCGCTAGTGGGAAAGAGGAGGGTAAATTTTCAGCGTTGCTGGCTCCCCGTCAGCCGGATTGGGTTGCATCGCAGGGGTGTCGAAAGAGTCAACTGCGGTCCAAAGCTGTTGGACTTGGGTGAAAAGGGCGTTTATTCTTCCTATACGTGCCGCGTTCCAGGCGGCGACTATGAGGGCTATGTCGATGCCCATGTGCGCCGGCTGGAGGCGCTACGCCGGGCCGGTATCGTCGAGCGGATCGACGCCGACCAATGGCGCATCCCCGATGATCTGGTCAGCCGTGCCGCCGCCCATGACGCCGGCCGAGACAGTCAGGCCAGCGTTCGCGTCCTTTCCCCGGTCGATCTGAACAAACAGATCGGATCGGACGGCGCGACCTGGCTGGACCGGCGGCTGATCCACGGCGAGACGGCCGACCTTGCGCCAACCGGCTTCGGGCAACAAGTCCGCGAAGCCATGGACCAGCGCCGCGAGCACCATATCGAACAGGGCGACGCCACCCGCAGCCGGGACAGCCGCGTCTTCTACCGGCGCAACCTTCTCGCCATCCTGCGGGAGCGCGAGGTAGCCGGCGTCGGATCGGATATGGCTTTGAGTAAGGGCCTGCCGTTCCGCGCCGCCACGGACGGCGAGAGCGTCAGCGGCAAGTTTACCGGAACCGTGCATCTATCGAGCGGCAAGTTCGCCGTGGTCGAGAAATCCCATGAGTTCACCCTTGTCCCGTGGCGGCCGATCATCGACCGCCAACTCGGCCGCGAGGTTATGGGCATCGTGCAGGGCGGGTCGGTGTCGTGGCAGTTAGGGCGGCAGAGGGGGCTGGAACGCTGAGTGCGCCCATGCCGCATTGCGAAGCAAAAGATAATCGGATAAAATGTAGCAATTCATATTCGTAAGCGTGGAGTAATCAGATGGGAAATTCCAAGTCAGCAGACAAGTAAGCCGCAACAACCAGTATTGTTGTTGCGGCGCTCTGTAAGGCTAGTCTCATCTGATTGCTGACGAGCAGACGTCGCCCGGTATTCCTTAATCGAGGGTTGATTCGTCATGACCACCACACGCCCCGCGTGGGCCTATACGCTGCCGGCAGCACTGCTGCTGATGGCTCCTTTCGACATCCTCGCTTCACTGGCGATGGATATTTATCTCCCTGTCGTTCCAGCGATGCCCGGCATCCTGAACACGACGCCCGCTATGATCCAACTCACGTTGAGCCTCTATATGGTGATGCTCGGCGTGGGCCAGGTGATTTTTGGTCCGCTCTCAGACAGAATCGGGCGACGGCCAATTCTACTTGCGGGCGCAACGGCTTTCGTCATTGCGTCTCTGGGAGCAGCTTGGTCTTCAACTGCACCGGCCTTTGTCGCTTTCCGTCTACTTCAAGCAGTGGGCGCGTCGGCCATGCTGGTGGCGACGTTCGCGACGGTTCGCGACGTTTATGCCAACCGTCCTGAGGGTGTCGTCATCTACGGCCTTTTCAGTTCGATGCTGGCGTTCGTGCCTGCGCTCGGCCCTATCGCCGGAGTATTGATCGGCGAGTTCTTGGGATGGCAGGCGATATTCATTACTTTGGCTATACTGGCGATGCTCGCACTCCTAAATGCGGGTTTCAGGTGGCACGAAACCCGCCCTCTGGATCAAGTCAAGACGCGCCGATCTGTCTTGCCGATCTTCGCGAGTCCGGCTTTTTGGGTTTACACTGTCGGCTTTAGCGCCGGTATGGGCACCTACTTCGTCTTCTTCTCGACGGCTCCCCGTGTGCTCATAGGCCAAGCGGAATATTCCGAGATCGGATTCAGCTTTGCCTTCGCCACTGTCGCGCTTGTAATGATCGTGACAACCCGTTTCGCGAAGTCCTTTGTCGCCAGATGGGGCATCGCAGGATGCGTGGCGCGTGGGATGGCGTTGCTTGTTTGCGGAGCGGTCCTGTTGGGGATCGGCGAACTTTACGGCTCGCCGTCATTCCTCACCTTCATCCTACCGATGTGGGTTGTCGCGGTCGGTATTGTCTTCACGGTGTCCGTTACCGCGAACGGCGCTTTGGCAGAGTTCGACGACATCGCGGGATCAGCGGTCGCGTTCTACTTCTGCGTTCAAAGCCTGATAGTCAGCATTGTCGGGACATTGGCGGTGGCACTTTTAAACGGTGACACAGCGTGGCCCGTGATCTGTTACGCCACGGCGATGGCGGTACTGGTTTCGTTGGGGCTGGTGCTCCTTCGGCTCCGTGGGGCTGCCACCGAGAAGTCGCCAGTCGTCTAACCGACGACTGGTAGCAGGCCCGCTCCGATGCGGCGCACTAACCATCGAAACCTCGTGAATGTCGGTATCCTGTCTGGCAGGATACCGCTCATTTCCCTTGTTCAGTTCATCGCCGTCGCCGAGCATCTGAATTTTCGGCATGCGGCCAAGGCACTTGGTATCAGCCAGTCGAGCGTCAGCGCGCGTGTGAAAGCGCTGGAGGATAACCTTGGTGTCCTGCTATTTGAGCGCCATGCGCGGGGCGTTCGGCTAACAGACGCAGGCAGGCACTTCATGGAGCGTGTCACGGCGGGTGTCGATCAACTCGATCACGCAGTGAAGACCGCGGAGTGACGGGCACTGGCTGGCAATGTCTAGCAACGGCAGGCATTTCGGCTGAGGGTAAAAGAACTTTCCGCTAAGCGATAGACTGTATGTAAACACAGTATTGCAAGGACGCGGAACATGCCTCATGTGGCGGCCAGGACGGCCAGCCGGGATCGGGATACTGGTCGTTACCAGAGCCACCGACCCGAGCAAACCCTTCTCTATCAGATCGTTGACGAGTATTACCCGGCATTCGCTGCGCTTATGGCAGAGCAGGGAAAGGAATTGCCGGGCTATGTGCAACGGGAATTTGAAGAATTTCTCCAATGCGGGCGGCTGGAGCATGGCTTTCTACGGGTTCGCTGCGAGTCTTGCCACGCCGAGCACCTGGTCGCTTTCAGCTGTAAGCGTCGCGGTTTCTGCCCGAGCTGTGGGGCGCGGCGGATGGCCGAAAGTGCCGCCTTGCTGGTTGATGAAGTACTGCCTGAACAACCCATGCGTCAGTGGGTGTTGAGCTTCCCGTTTCAGCTGCGTTTCCTGTTTGCCAGCCGGCCCGAGATCATGGGGTGGGTGCTGGGCATCGTTTACCGCGTCATTGCCACGCACCTGGTCAAGAAAGCGGGCCATACCCACCAAGTGGCCAAGACGGGCGCGGTCACCCTGATCCAGCGTTTTGGATCGGCGCTCAATCTGAATGTTCACTTCCACATGCTGTTTCTCGACGGTGTGTATGTCGAGCAATCCCACGGCTCAGCGCGTTTCCGCTGGGTCAAGGCGCCGACCAGCCCAGAGCTCACCCAGCTGACGCACACCATCGCCCACCGGGTGGGTCGCTATCTGGAACGGCAAGGCCTGCTGGAACGGGATGTCGAAAACAGCTATCTGGCCTCGGATGCGGTGGATGACGACCCGATGACACCCCTGCTGGGGCACTCGATCACTTACCGTATCGCTGTCGGTTCACAGGCGGGGCGAAAGGTGTTCACTTTGCAAACTCTGCCGACCAGTGGTGATCCGTTCGGTGACGGGATTGGCAAGGTAGCCGGGTCCAGCCTGCACGCCGGCGTGGCGGCCAGGGCCGATGAACGCAAGAAGCTCGAACGGCTGTGCCGGTACATCAGCCGCCCGGCGGTATCCGAGAAGCGGCTGTCGTTAACACGAGGCGGCAACGTGCGCTACCAGCTCAAGACGCCGTACCGGGACGGCACCACGCACGTCATTTTCGAACCATTGGATTTCATTGCAAGGCTGGCCGCCCTGGTACCGAAGCCCAGAGTCAACCTAACCCGCTTCCACGGGGTGTTCGCACCCAACAGTCGGCACCGGGCGTTGGTCACGCCGGCAAAACGGGGCAGGGGCAACAAGGTCAGGGTGGCTGATGAACCGGCAACACCAGCACAACGGCGAGCGTCGATGACATGGGCGCAACGGCTCAAGCGTGTTTTCAATATCGACATCGAGACCTGCAGCGGCTGCGGCGGCGCCATGAAAGTCATCGCCTGCATTGAAGACCCTATAGTGATCAAGCAGATCCTTGATCACCTGAAGCACAAAGCCGAAACCAGCGGGACCAGGGCGTTACCCGAAAGCCGGGCGCCACCGGCTGAGCTGCTCCTGGGTCTGTTTGACTGACGAGCCTGAAGGCCAACGATACCAATCAAAATGCTGCGTTCACAGCGCCGCGGCAGGGATCCGCCGTGCTGGTTGTCGGAAAAGGAGCCGCTAGTGGGAAAGAGGAGGGTAAATTTTCAGCGTTGCTGGCTCCCCGTCAGCCGGATTGGGTTGCATCGCAGGGGTGTCGAAAGAGTCAACTGCGGTCCAAAGCTGTTGGACTTGGGTGAAAAGGGCGTTTATTCTTCCTATACGTTGTCGGCAGCGGGCCAAAAAGGAATACGTCCATGCCCATCGAGGTGAAACCGGCTGTGAGCGCGGGTTCAAGCATATAGCCCGACAGGCGCGTATCCTTGCCGATCACGACACGATGGCGGTGGTCACCGCGACGAAAGACACGGCCAGCCGCCATGCCGACGCGCAAGGCGGTTTCCGCCGTCATCGCGCCTTCGTTGGCTTTGCCACGAATACCGTCTGTGCCGAAATATTTGCGCACCATAAGGTCGATTATCCTGTCGTCGGGTCGCCCTCAAAGGGGACATGCCTGCTGAACCGCGAATATAGAGAAATATCCCGAATGTGCAGTTAACGAATTCTTGCGGTTTCTTTCAGCGCCGCCAATACCGCCAGCCCGTCGCGCAAGGGGCGCGGCTCGTGTGTGCGGATGAAGTCAGCTCCACCTGCGGCGGCGGCAAGCTCTGCAGCGAGTGTCGCGGCCCCGACATCCCCCGGACCACGGCCTGTGAGCGCGCGCAGAAAGGATTTGCGCGAAACAGACAGAAGCACCGGCAAATCGAAGCGCAGCCGCAATTCATCGAACCGCGCCAGCACCGAGAGCGAGGTTTCGGGAGCAGCCCCCAGAAAAAACCCCATGCCGGGATCAAGGACAAGGCGGTTGCGTTTGATACCGGCACCCGTCAGCGCCGCGATGCGCGCGTCAAAGAACGCCGCAATGTGATCCATGATGTCGCCAGCGGGTGCCTCGCGCCGATCTGCCTGCCCGTCTTGCACCGAATGCATAACGACGAGTTTGGCAGATGATTTCGCCAATTGCGGATAGAACGCAGCGTCTGGAAAACCGCGAATATCATTGAGATAGGCCACACCACGCGACAAGGCATAGGCTTGCGTCGCGGGTTGATAACTGTCGAGCGAGACGGGAATGCCATCTGCCTTGAGCGCGTCCAGCACCGGCGCGATACGCGCGATTTCTGTGTCGGACGAAACAGGCGCGGCGTCGGGATTGCTGGATGCCGGACCGAGGTCGATCACATCTGCCCCCTCGGCCATCAGCTTACGCGCCTGCGCAATGGCTGCGTCTGGCGCCAGATACCGGCCTCCATCGGAGAAACTGTCCGAGGTTATGTTGACGATGCCGAAAATGATGAGCGATTTATTCATGGGGGCTTCTATAATAATAATAATCGAGCATGAGTCTCATACGGATGCTCGGGTCGAAAGGGAATCCCCAGGCGAGTAACCTGTTTGCGGTGATCCATTAGCTGCAGGAGCAGAATAGCATACATCTGGAAGCAAAGCCAGGAAAGCGGCCTATGGAGCTGTGCGGCAGCGCTCAGTAGGCAATTTTTCAAAATATTGTTAAGCCTTTTCTGAGCATGGTATTTTTCATGGTATTACCAATTAGCAGGAAAATAAGCCATTGAATATAAAAGATAAAAATGTCTTGTTTACAATAGAGTGGGATACTGATCTGATTTAATGGCACCGCACACTTTTGTGAAGGATAATTAGTCCAACAACAAAGGTGTGAAAATGACCCAACGAAGAAAACCTAGAAAATATACTGATGAGTTCAGAGAAGAAGCTGTAAAGCTAGTCACTGAACAAGGTTACAGTGTTACTGAAGCAGCCAAATCATTAGGCATAACAACTAAGCTGCTTTACAACTGGAAAGACAAACTAGCCAAGCAAACTTCAGGCGAAGCATTAAGCAAAGATGAGAGAGCTGAACTGGTTAAGCTCAGAAAAGAGAATAAACGCTTACAGATGGAGCGTGAGATCTTAAAAAAGGCGAGTGCCTTCTTTGCGAAAGAAATGAAATAAAGTTCGAATATATTAAAGAGCAGCAATGGCGCTTTCCAATTAGCGTTTTGTGCGAGGTTCTAGAAGTGAGTCGGTCAGCCTATTACGCATGGCTGAGGCGACCAGCCAAGATTATTAGTGTTGAAGAGTTAATGCTTTATCGTCGCATGAAGAGGTTATTTGATGATAGCCGCAGTAGTGCTGGTGCCAGAACCTTAATGAAGTTGCTACGCAAAGAAGGCTTTAAAATTGGTATTTGTCGGGTTAAGAGCTTGATGAAAAAGCTCGGTTTAGTCGTTAAACAGCGAGTGGCTTATAAAGTGACGACTATGCGCAAACATAGCCATGCGGTTGCTGATAACTTATTGAAGCGCCAATTCAATCCAGCCAGAGCAAATCAGGCGTGGGCGGGTGATATCACCTATCTAAGAACGCATCAAGGCTGGATGTACCTAGCTGTTGTGATGGATTTGCATTCTCGCCGTATTATTGGCTGGGCGTTGAGTAAACGCATGACGGTTGATTTAACCATGAGAGCGATGCAAATGGCTATCAACCTGCGTCAACCCAAAGCAGGCTTGATCTTCCATAGCGACAGAGGCTCACAATACACCAGTAAGCGTTTTCAATCATTGCTATGGAGCAATCGAATTACGCCATCAATGAGTGGTTGTGGAGCATGTTTAGATAATGCTGTGGTTGAAAGGTTTTTCGGCAGCTTGAAAAATGAATGGCTATTAAATGTTTACCATTTAACCAGAGAAAGCATGAAAACTGATGTAGAGAAATACATCAAATACTACAACTCAGTTCGGCTTCATACTTCATTAAATGATATGTCGCCAATTGAGTTTGAAAGTGTAAGGAAAAAGTGTGCGGCCTAGCTTGACCAGATCATCTCGATGCTGCTAATCGACTTTTTGCCATATCATCACCTCAGCGATTGTTGTGCGAATTGATTTTTACGCTGAGCGAATTCCAACCATGTTTTATTGTCATTCATGTAGTTAACGTATTTTTGAGTGGTAGAGGTGCTTTCATGCCCCATCAAATCAGCCAGCTCCTGTAACAAAGCCTCGAAGGGCTTACCTGTTTCCATATGTTTGCTGTACAGCCAGTCGGTTGCGAAAGTGGCTCGTAAGTCATGAGGGGCAAAATAAATATCAAGCCCACAGTGTGTCAAATCATTGCGGATAGTTTCCACATACTTTTGAATGGTGTTTGGAGCGTAGATATTGCCATTCGATTTAACGAATAAGTGGTTATGGCGAAGTAATCCTTTTTCAATAGCCTTCTTCCTCGCCTTACTTAACTTGTACTCGTACAACAGATCCATGACACTGGCTGGGATTTCAATTGTTCTGTTTTTTTTGAACTTGGTTAAGCAACCGTTAATATTCTCACCAATTTGCACCTTAACTACTTTAGCTTTTGGCTTGTCCACGACAGAGGCAGGAAATGTTATTAATTCCTCCAATCTCAATCCCGTTTCAGTTTTTAAGTACACCATTAGGGCTTTAGTGTCAGATGAATTTTCAATATCAAGGTGTTTATAAAGCTCTTGTTTTTCATCTTCACGAAGTGGGTTAAGCTCTCGAATATCAGCATCTTGAGGTTTTTTTATGTTCTTAAATGGTCTAGTGAGACCTGTGGTGTATACAATAATTTCCTTACTGTGACTGCGATTGAGATGTGAGAGCATTTCATGTTGTGCTCTGTTTCCTTTGTTGCTTATGCGAACAGTCTTTGCCTTAAACTCAAATGGTCGAAAGGTTTTGCTGATTGAAATGATCCGCTGGCGATGAAGGAAGATGAAGTAATTGACAACTTTCAAAACATAGTTAGAGGCTGTACTTGGAGAACCACCGACTTTTCCAGTTTCATCCTTGGTATAAAGGTTTTCCAATAAATAGTCTCGATATCTCACGATTGGACTTTCCTCTACCTTCTCGGTGCAGTCATATATTGTTAACGGAGGTTTTTCATCAACCAGAAGGCCAGTCCTTGGGTGTGTATGTTCGGGGATTTCCGTGCTCAACCACCGATAGAAGCTCAATAACGCAACTGCATGGGATTGAATCGTCTTATCGGAGGATATATCTGGATCTGCCAACAAAGAGTGAAGATATAGATTCACTGGCACCACATTGATACCATCGGGGTCTATTAAAATTGGAAGTTTATGAGCAAATGGTTTTGAGTTGTCCCTAACGTCATGGATGATCTCGCCACTGTCAGGGTGTGGCCTACTTATAAATGAGGGATATTTCTCCGTACTAATCCACATAAGACAATAGTCAAAGCCGAAGTCATCTGGAAACGACCTATTTTGTTCAATCACATTAACACCTAAATCATCCGTTATTCACACTGCTAAGCCTTCCCCCAGGGGGTTACGCGTTCATACATCTACTTTTTCAAGATATTTCTTAACCAATAGTAAAAATTGTAACCACCCCTCATCTCGACGTCTAATTTATACAACCTGAAACATTACAACATGTGATGTCTAAAGTATTTCCCAACTGTAAGAGCGTAATTTGATGAGCTTACTATCACATTGTTTTTATTACATAATTCCCTTATTTTGAAATAGGGCGCAAACTTGGGAATACCCAATTCTTTAGCTTGTCGATTCATTGAGATGACGCACCCGTCATTGTTGCTCAAGACAATTTGAGGTAGCCCTCTAATGCCAACCCTGAACAAGCTTTCGACCGAACAATAATACTGATCGCAGTCAACCAAAAAATACAAAATCAGAGTTCCATTTTTCTAATGACAGCAGTGACAACACCCTCGAATGAGCATGTATCTGTATCACTTACCGGAATTGGAGGAAATTGTTCATTCGAAGAAAGCAATAGCCGATTAGCTAAATCTATGCGCTTATATAGCATTTCACCATTATAGTTACAGACTATCGGTGAGTTCTGCCTAACCGGTAGTGACCGATCAACAAGAAGAATATCGCCATCTATTACAGCCTCATCACTCATCGAGTTACCCGAGACACGGCAAAAATATGATGCTTGCTGATCTCTAATCAGCAAATCATCCAAGCTCAATCTTTTTTGTACGTAGGAATCAGCAGGGGAAGCAAAACCGGTTAAACCCGCAGATACCGAAAGGGGGATAGGAATAACTTTCATAAGCGGCTCATACTGTTTATACATACAGTATATTTTTACCGATCAATGCTTAGTTTGCAAGTTGGATATAACCGAGGAAGCGCTTTAGAACTACTCGTACTCGACATTCCAATCAATAGAATCTATATACGCTTTTAGTGATGCGCCCTTATCAGCAAGTAATTTCTCCGACTTAAAGTTAAAGTCCTCCAACCATCGCTCTAATGGCCAAGTAGACAAATTACCAGTGACCGCCAAAGTATCAGCAAAACACGCACCAACACGGCCAGCCCAATGATATTCACCATCGAATTTGATTAACTCAACATCTCCAACCGATAACTCATAACGTTCAGTTAAAGCAGCTAGAATCAATTTTTTTGATAGTAATTTTCTCAACCCATACAACCTAGTTATCGTTTATTTCTTGTAGGAACTTTGGTTAACCGTATGAGACTTAGAACCATACTTACGGCCTAATTTTACTAATGATTCCATATACTTCATTTTCCTTATTTACTCGATGATTATCGTCAATACTTTCGATTTTCATCAACTTAACTCCTGCGACACCCACTACTCCGATCACCAAAAAAGTAGTAGAAACAGTACGCAGCCCACTCATTTTTTCTGCTCCCTGTCTAGGTGAAGATTGACTTTCTTAGGAATGCATTTTCTACGCAACCAACGCCTCAACGAAATAAATATGCGAAGACCGTACCTGCTCATATACTTTAAAATAATTATGAAAACAAACGCGGAAACAGCGACTACCACACGTTGATTTGTACTTAGATTTTGAATCCACAAAGACACATCGTTCAGCCCTAATATAAGGATTTCATCTATTTGTTTACTGCTTGCTAAACGTTCAAACCAACTGATTAAATCTAGCATCGTAAATTCCCTCTAAAACAGTAGTTAAATTTCAATCTTTATTGTCTGACGACAGCATTACATAAAGATAAACAAAAGCCGCATATAATACAAGTATTATATGCGGCTTTGTGTGTTCGTTTTTTGTGGTTTTAAAATTAAGATGACTATGCCTTTAGCAGTATCAAAGTTACTACTTAGTAGAGCTATTAGCTTTTGATTCAACTCGCTCTTTCACTTCCAGCTCTCTTTCTTTCTGCTCAAATTTACTACCAATAACCTTATAATAATCAATCAGCCTACGAACATCATCAATTGCCAACTTTTCACTTGGATCATAATCTTTTAATTCAGATTCATAACCCACCAGCAAAGCAATATTTGTCCTAGCCCACTTGCCGTGCGCATCACTACCAGAGGCAACTTTAGGTCTACGCTTTAGACGTGGCCTTATAGGCTTGGTAATAACATCCACGCTATTCTCTTTTAGAACATAGAATCTAATATGAGTCGTTTTTCTACCTGTTTTTACCGGTTCGTAGGTTACTGAAAGGTTTGTACTGGCATTGATGTGATCAACTGACGGTTGAAGAATTCGTTTTTTGAAATCACTCCAATCATCATATCCCGAGATATTAGCCCTTTCTTTCATCCACTCGATCTCAAACTTAATCGAGTGCGAACCATTACTTCCTTTCTGAAAATTGTTCATACCCAAGAACTGGCCATCTTTAAGCCACTGGTACAATCTAAACTGAAACAAGGTTGTTAACTGTTTGACGTACTTAAACTCAGAAATTGAATAGTTATTTTTAAGCTCAAAAACAAATGGCTCAATCGACTTACTAAACTGAATTTTAAACACACCTTCATCACCAACCCGAGGAACGTCAGTAACTTCAAACCAATGAAAGGTACGCAAGCGATCTTCAACAATCATATTAATTGGTGATTTGTTAATACTTTTAATCGCATCACGCATTATCTGAGCACAATCAGTAACATCATACCCATAGGCTTCAGCAAATTCTCTCGATGTGATCGTCACCGAACCTACACTAGACTTACTACTATTAACCTTTGATAAGCTCATCAAAACGATACGAAACTGCGGCAAAGGTAAAGTATATTGAGCAGATAAAAGCTCGTTACTTTGATTGACAGTAATATCAGATAATTCAGGTAAACTCATGAAACTCTCGTCCATTTTTATTGTTAGTTTTAGAATACACGTTAAAACAGGAAATTTAAAATAAATTGTCCGACTTTAATTTTTGAAGCACAAAGAACAGCAACCAACTCCCCCCAAAAGAAAACCATCTCACTTACGATGACCGATAAATTGTCCAGAGTTATATCAGGAACACACTGGCTATCACCGATAAATTGTCCAGAGTTAGCTCCACTACACACACTCTTGACCGATAAATTGTCCAGAGTTAAGCAAGAAAACCCCGTCACAGACCGATAAATTGTCCAGAGTTAAACTAAGACAGCCCGATTCAGACCGATAATCTGTCCAGAGTTAGCCGATTCCGCACATAACCCGACCGATAAATTGTCCAGAATTACGCATATTTGGTCACTTTTAACCGATAAATTGTCCAGAGTTAGGGGGAGTACAACCCGTTAAAACTAACAAAATGCCCATATACCCCCTTTAAAACCGGACAATTTAAAAAAAAATGAGATCGCCACTAGCAAATTCACCGCCACCCTGCAAAAATTGAATAAAAAACAAGCATAATTATAATTAATGCTTATATTTGTGATACTTATCACGGACAATTCAAATACCTAACAGGCAAATCAAACCGATAAATTGTCCAGAGTTAAGCGGAAATCATCAGAATTAGACCGATAAATTGTCCAAAATTGACTCCTGTGATCATTAACCAATACAAAACAAGTTTGCACGTTATCAACCGATAAATTGTCCAGAGTTAATATTAAATCACTGATTTAATGAGAAAAATAAAAATGGAAATATCAACGACAATAAAAAGAAATTTTTCTCCATACGATATATACTAGGGGTATGTACTTGAGTTAAATAGAAGAAAGCAGGTTAAGGAACGGAAGATCCAGATCATTTATCCACAAAATATTTGTCCGGCTTTCACCGATAAATCGTCCAGACTTTACCGATAAACTGTCCAGCGAACACCGATAAATCGTCCAGACTTTACCGATAAATTGTCCACTAATGACCGATAAATTGTCCTTAATTAACCATTTTAAGCCTTTTAAAACAATAAGTTATATCCCCTAAGAGAAGATCAACAGTAAGATCAAAGATCAATAAAGATCAATCAAATAACTATGTTATTTGTTTTCTGCTTTTTTAATTTCCATTCTTTTGTGTCGCCATCATATTCATTAGATAGTTAAAGACCAATTTAGACGGGCAAACAAAACCGTCTAAATTCGATCTCAAGATGCAGATCTATTACGTTCCAGTTTAGAGAGATCTAAGCTAAAGGAATTATGTTTTGATAGAGCGCAATAACACCTTAGATGGCAGGATGAGACCAGTTGTTGAATATGAAGCTGCATTAGTCTCAGCTTGTTCAAGTCTCGTGCTGTACCAAGCACCATTCTTATTCGGCTTGCCATACACAACAGCACATGCCTTATGTTTAACAAGCGCGGCTATGGGTGTGGCTCAGTTCATTCGCGGGCGCAAGCTAAAGGCTTACCATAACGCATTAAAGAACATCGATGCTTACTACATGTCTACGGATGAGTTGAAATCGTCTGATAAATATTTTTGGCTTGGTAAGGGGTTTGAGTGGCAACAAAAACACGCCCAAAGACTTTATGAAGCCTCTACACCAAATGGCGAAAAGATAGTTAGTAATTCCAGTCTGTACAAAAAAGCCAGAAAGTTTTGCAATGTTAATGCTGATAACAAAAGCATTATCGTCAAAAAACTTGTTAATACACTGAATGACAAATATTTTTTCCGTATTGGTAAGTTTAAATTCCTCAAAAACCCATTAGCACCTTTGCCGCCTGTTGGTGGTTCCTCTGTATTGCATGGAGTTGGTGTTGATGAAGAAGATGACATACTACCGCAGCTAGGGTCTTTAGAAGGGCACGTTCTTGTTATGGGGACAACCGGTTGTGGTAAGACTCGTTCCGCTGAACTGTTCATTACCAATGACATAGCACGAAAACGCAAAGTCAAAACTCGGTTCAAAAACAAACAAGATGAAGTCATTACTCGGATTGAAGAACAACCGGATGGCATGGTTGCGGTACTTGATCCAAAAGGTGATGCAGATTTACTTGCTAGAGCTTACACAGAAGCACTTAAACATGGACGTCCATTCTATTTCTTTCACCTTGGTGAACAGGAGATTACTTGCCGGTATAACGGAATTGGTAACTTTAGTCGCCTTTCTGAATGTGCGACTCGAATTGCTGGCCAATTAAGTGGTGGCGGTGATTCGGCTGCCTTTAAAGAGTTCGCATGGCGCTTTATTGCAATCATTTCTAAAGCTTTGTTCGCAATGGGTATAAGGCCAACGTATGACCACGTAAGGCGATACATAATGAACATGGAGGTGTTGTTTGTTGAGTTTTGCGAACACTGGCTAGGTAAGCAAAATATGAGCGAGTGGCGTGAACTTGTTGATATATATTCAAAAGAAAAAAATACCCCTGAACACTTAAAAGGCTTAGCCCGTAGAACCATTGGTTTATCAATGACCGTAGAATCATTGATGGCCGAAGACCCTAATCTACGCAATTCTGCTTATGAAGGGCTACTCAACGCTGTTCGATATGATTCAAGTTACTTTTCTAAAATAACTGCCTCATTATTACCTCTCCTTGAGAAGCTTTGTTCAGGCGATCTAATAAACATTCTTTCCCCTGACTACACAGACACAAGTGATATGAGGCCAATTCTTGATTGGACTCAAGCTATTCGTGGAAATGCGGTTGTGTATTGTGGTTTTGCAGCAATGGTAGACCGCGATGTTGCAAGCGCAGTATCAAATTCAATGCTATCCGATTTACTTTCTTTGAGCGGTAAGATTTACCAGACAGGGATTAATTATGGTTTGGACGGCAGTAGTTCGCATGACAAGCCGAAAATTTACCTACACATGGATGAAGCAAATGAAATGTGTGGTGAGGAATTTATACCAATTCTCAATAAAGCTCGTGGTAGTGGCGTTCGTGTAATTGCATACACACAAGCAAGGGAAGACCTTGAAGTTCGAATGGGTGACAAAGCGAAAGCTTCTGTTATTGAATCTAACTTTAACACAACCATTATGTTTAGGGTTAAAACCACAAGTACAGCTCAAATCCTTACCGACCAACTCAAAGAAATCAATATTTATGATCGCTCGACAACACAGGGTGCATCAGCAGATTTGAATATTGAAGAAGAAAAAGCGAACACAAACACTCGCTTCTCCGATGGTGTATCAATCGTTAGAACGCAACCATTACTAGCCCCTAGCGATATAGTCAGCCTGCCTAAAGGCCAAGCATTTGCACTCCTAGAGGGAAGTAAATTATACAAAATCAGATTCCCACTGCCGAAAGAAGAAATAAACCCATTACCGAGTGAAATGAAAGACGTATATCGAAACATGAAAATTCAATATCGAAGTTACGATAATTGGTGGGAAAAAGAGGCCGCATGATGAAATTGAAAGGAATAATTTTAACCCTAAACCTAGTTGTACTTTTGGTGCCACTAGCTGGATGCAGCAGCAGTAAAAAGCCTGGCAATGATTCTGCTAATAGCAATGGCATTAATCGGTCCGAAGCTATTTTGTTATCAGAAGTGGTAACAAAAACCATAAATCTTGGTGAATCAAAACAAGCCAAAAATATTGATAGAACTTACCTTGTTGGTAAAACAAGTGAAGATTCGCCAATTTGTGAAAAGTATTCTCAACGAGTAGTAGGTATTGATTGGGTAAGCGATGATCCGATCGCTAAATTTGATGTTTGGCACTCACCGGTTACTTGTCCTGAAAAAGCGAATGAATACCTATGAGCGAGACCAAAAACAGAACACCACCAGTAAACACCCAAAGAGGCGATTCACACGAGCATTCTACGGGATTAATTAAACCGGTCATTAATTACATAATGTCTTTGTGTGGGCTTCTTTTTGGGGCTCTTATGGTCTCAATTCTAATTGAGTGGATTGGGATTTTCTTTGGCTGGTGGAATGAACCTTATGAGTACCATTCCAAAGCGGTAGCAAGTGAATATATCCAACTTATCAATGATGATTTGAGTGCAACTAATAGAGATTTCGTGCTATCTCCATCATTACCACTACTTTGGCTATCTGAGTTTACAACAAAGTGGTTCGGCTTCACTTTAACGGATGCTTTTAACTTATCGAGTGGATTCACGACTGATAACCTGTCAGGGAGCATATTTAAGGCATTTTTAATATCGATTGCCTTTACCACCATCACTTTCATTGTAAAGGTTGGGTACTTCTTTAGTTCACTACCCTTGGTGGCCTTACTTATCGTGCAGTTCGGGGCGGATGGCTACGTATATCGGATCAAGCGGATTTACGAAGGCCGACTGAGCTCAGACTGGCTAACTGTTATGTCTCAAAAGATTATTGGCTTAGGTCTATTTTCCTTATCACTAATCTTCTTCTCAATTCCTATTTACGTACACCCTGTCCTAGCTGTCTTACCAGTTTGCGTTGTATCTGCAATTGGCTTCAGGGCACTTGTGATTAACTTTGCCAAAAACTTCTAAATGAATTTTTGACCATTTGAAAGGAATAAACATGATCCTGCATTTAGTGCCACAAATCTATAATCCATACGATGTAAACGTCAGCCTTATTGAAGATAAATACAACTCTCATGGATTACTTGTAGAAAGAGTTGAATACCAAAAAATTCCCACCATAGAGACGGAGCGGTTGTATTGTTTCAATGAGGAACAAAGAATACCAAAGCTGGAAAACGCATTTTTAATTGAATCAATCTAACTGCTTGAGAGCTCAATACAGTAAAGGCGCTATTGATAATTTAAGCTCGATAGAAAACAATGGATGCAACCAGTCTTTACAATAGGAATCTATGAATGTCTCGACCTCTGCTTGATGAAACGGTGCTCAAGTTAATTGATGCGAAACTAGCTCTAAATGGTCACGTCACAAGCAAGGACATTTATCGGCATTTGGGTTTAGGGAGACAGAAAGTAAGTAAGGTCTTTCAAGATTATTTATCGGCTAACCCTGACTCAATGATCTACGTCCCTGCCAAGCGGAAATACATAGCAACTTCTTCTTTCAAGCCCTGCTTTCTTGGTGAAGTTAAAGCCGGTGAGTTTGTTGATGCCCTGACAATTGTCTTTGGCACATTCAATAACTAATACAACACCACAACAAAGACCTATACAAAAGGCTCCAATGAGCAGGATAAATGAATGTTAAAAAAACGAAGAACACCGCCTGAAAAAATATTTACTCCTAAAGGTAAGCATGTAAATAAATCTATGTATGTCCAAAGAATTGAGCTAGAAAAAGCATTCATAAAAGCACTAAGAAAGCCAAAGCATATAATTATTTATGGAGAAAGTGGTTGTGGAAAAACGTGGCTCTATAAAAAAGTCTTTGCAGAAAGAAAGATACAGTATGAAGTTCTGAATGCAGCAACGGTTAATTCAACAGGTTCAATATCAACAGCAATCAAGTCGTTAACATCCCGCTTAGAGCCATTTGAAAATACAGGCTATGAGGAAAAAATTTCCGCTGGTGGTAATGTAGTATTGGCTAAAGCTGATTTAGAGCACACAAAAAAGTATGAGGCATCAACCCCTGAACCATACCTTGAATTGGTTCGCCGTTTATTTAAGCAAGCTGGATCAAATGAATCTTTTTTAATCATAGAGAACTTGGAGCATATCGTTAAAAACGAGCAGTGGGTGCGAGAATTGTCATCACTCCTGATGTACTTAGACGATGAAGAATATGCAAAATATAGAGTTCGAATATTATTAGTTGGAACCCCCAGCAATCTAAGAGATTACTTTTCAAAAGTTGATTCAAGCCAAACCATAATCAATCGAGTTCAGGAGATACCTGAAGTGTCCGTATTATCATCGAATGATGTAAAAAATTTAGCTGACAGAGGTTTCTTTCAACTCTTAAAAGCAAATTTAATAGAGGACAGGGAATCAGGATTCAACAAAAATTTTTTCTTTAATGCCTTATCATGGTTTTCGGCCAACGTACCCCAGTATGTTCATGAAATTGGTCTTGAGATAGCAATAGAAACTGAATTGAACGATTACAATATTACCAATGAGCTATATATTGGTTGTATAAGAAATTGGGTGCAAGAAGCATTAGTAAGTGAAAATGCGAGAATAGAAGCTCACATAAACTCTAAAACCACAAAGCATGGGCGACGGAATCAGGTGATTTATACCCTAGGTCGATTCCTTGGTAATGAGTTTTCCGCTCAAGATGTTGAAGAACAAATGCGTAATCATTTTCCTATTAGCACAAAAGGAAAAACCCTGAACGTTTCGGCTAACTTAACCGAATTAGCAAGTGGTAACAGCCCGTTAATTCGCAAAACACCTCAAGGAACAAGGTTTCGTTTTCTCGACCCAAAGATCAAGATAATGGCAAGATGGATGCTTGAAAAAGATGGAAGCAAGGAAAAATTAATAGTAAAAAAATTCGATGAGAGCATAAAATTCTAATCAATGGATACCCGCAGCTACAAAGTTTGTAGTGCGGGTATCCGATTTTTACACAACTATTCAACATTAAATTTCTTCAAGAGCAACGTTAGTTCAGCCAAGAACTCCTGCCCTTTAACATCATCCGCATCTTCTAGTTCAATCTTATATTTGTTTTTAGAGCTAGTGATTCTAACGCGGCTCTTATCGCCCAACTCCTGAAACGCAGGTTTAGTCGCTTTTGGTTCATTAACAGCAGCAAATTCAGCTTGAATACTATCAAGATAAGCTTGGTTTTTCTTTGCATCTGGAATCTGAGCGTCACGTTCAACTTCAGCAGAAATGGTTTGCATAACTGTTTCTGGGTCGAATGGTTTAACGTGCTTAGGTGCGCTCTCAATAGCCTTATGCAGCTTTAGCATGAACTGCAATCCAGCACGAGTTATTTCCGTTGGGTAAGGCAGTGCGTTGATCCAGCTACTTGGCAATTGGATAGCTCTTAGCGCTGTGTTTACATTCGATTGGTGGTCTTTAAAGTAATCCGCAATGTCACTTTCTGTGGCATTTTCATTTTCTGCAAGATACGCATTGTATTTATAACCTTTTTCAAACCAACTAATCGGTTTGTTGAGGTTAAAGTTTGAGGAAATTTGAGAACGTAAACCTAATTCCTGACTTAAATCTTCATCAATCGCGTCTGCAACCAAATCTGCGCCAGCAGCTATACAAGAAAATCGTCTGCAAGAACCATCAAGAACGACAATTTTGCCATCTTTTCTACGGTAAGCGATGACAGGTGTTTCATTCTGAATATTGCCGGTTTTAGGATTAGGCTTTGATTTTTTAATTGAAGCGATTAACTGGCGTAAGCCATATTCACTTAACCACTCTTGGTTGCGTTCGTTTCTATCATCAACAATGGTTGATTCTTCAATCTGATCATGAGGGATGACGATACGCTGACAGGTGAAAGTTTTGCCACCAAATGTCCACGAACCTGCGCCATTTTCTAGTCCAGACAAAAGCTCTTGTGGTAGCTCGCTACTTGCAATACCAAAACCGGTTGTAAGGCCATGCGGTTCGGTGCGTTGGCGCTTTCTTGAAAATCTATTAGCAGCCATTAGATGTGTACCCCTAGTTTCCAGTAATTAGACAAAATGACTTCAATTGATCTGATAAATACCAAAGAAGATGATTGAGCACTCTCACAAGTTGAGTTTTTCCCTGAATAACAAGATGGAGAAATATCGAAAATAGTATTCAAATCTTTGTTGGTATTTTTGATAGCCTCACTTGCTGCAATAGACTCTGTTACATAGCTCATTAAACCCAAACGTAAGCTTTGTTCGACCTCTAATTCGCTCGATGAACGTCTATCGATGGCTGTAGGTACTAATTTTATTTCTTCATAACCTTGATGGCCATAAGCCAGCATTAAATCATAAAGCATTTCAAATCCACCTAAGTATTTACCAGTTGAATCACGATCATTTTCAGAAGCGCGAAGCGGGATGAAAAGATGCGTACTAACAAAGTGAGCTGCAATACAAATCTCGTTAAGTGCTGGTGGAGTATCAATAATGATTAAGTCAAAGTCATCTTCAATTTGTGTAATTAAGCGCTGCAAAGGCTTGAATGAAGCATACGAACGGTCATTAATCGCTTTGTGTTTAGACTGCAGCTCAAAGTCAGTATCAGCAATATTTGCTGGTAAAACTTTTAAGTTATCAGCATTAGTTTCTAAAAATGCACTACGAACAACCTCTTTGTATTGCTCATCATCCGAGTAATCAATCTCCAAGCGTTCTTCTACCAACAAATCACCAACAGATACGTAATCAGCATTACCATTACCAACCTCAACATTAGGTAGCAATATGCGCGTTGCTGTCCCTTGCGGATCTAAATCAATAACTGCAATTCTAAACTTTCTGCGAGACTCGATTGCTAAACCGGTCGCCAAGAGTGTGCTAAGCGTAGTTTTTCCCGAACCACCTTTAAGGTTTGAAATTCCGAAAATTGCACATTTTTGCCCACCAGCTCGTTCGAACGGCTCAAGCAGACCATAAGCCTCTTTAATTTGGTTTCGCTCCAACAGATTAACTGTCCACTGGCCACCATAAGGCGAGTTTGCAGGGTCTAAACCTAGGCGCTTAACTAAATTATCAAGCTGACGTGAGCCTCGCTGCAGGCCAAGCTCTTTGAGCATTTCAGTCTTATTGTATGTACGATAAGGCTTACCATTTGGGGCGATATTTACATCCGCCTCTGGATTGGATTCGCGCTCTGAAGCCAGCTCATTAACAAAAAGAGCTCGGTCTGTTACTAGTTTTGATTGTTGACGAAAGTATCCAGCTAAAGCAGAAATGATATTTCTTGATTTAATCGCTTTTTCCGTAAGGTTTAACTTTCCGTTGAGATCCAT